>JAGBEZ010000149.1 GCA_017936725.1 Agathobacter sp. | reverse complement strand
TTTTTTAAAAAAAAACGACTCCACAAAAAATGTAGAGTCGCTTTAAAATCTTATATTTGAGCTTTATCGTTATTAAACAGGATAAGCTCCGTTTTCTGTATCTGCAATCTTTGCATCTACTTTTGTCTGCTGAGCTTCACGATATTTAAAGAAGTCAGTTGCTACCTGTGGGAATAAAGCGTAAGTAAGTACGTCTTCATCCTGCTGTTTGTACTGAGCCATTTCTGCTTCAAGCTTATCTAATTCTGGTTCAAGTAAATCAGCGTATCTGCATGTGATAGCATTTTTAGCATCTTCACCAAGAACTTTTTCTACTACTTCTGGATTAAATGGTTTTACTGTCTGACCATATTTTCCAAGTAATACGTCTTTTGTTTCTTTAGTAGCTACTTTGTAACGTTCTCCCATAAGTACGTTAAATACAGCCTGTGTACCAACAATCTGTGAAGAAGGTGTTACCAATGGTGGTTCACCAAGGTCTTTACGAACACGTGGGATTTCTTTTAATACTTCTTCGTATTTATCTTCTGCGTTCTGTTCCTTAAGCTGAGATACCATGTTTGATAACATACCACCTGGAACCTGGTATAAAAGAGTCTGGATATCTACACCAAGTACCTTTGGATTTAAGAGACCACTCTTGATTGCTTCTTCACGCATTGGACGGAAGTAAGCAGCGATTTCTGCTAACTGTGTCTGATCTAAGCCTGTATCAAATTCTGTACCCTTGAATGCTTCAACCATAACTTCTGTAGCTGGCTGAGAGGTACCAAGAGCGAATGGTGACATAGCGGTATCGATGATGTCACAGCCTGCTTCTACAGCTTTCATATATGTCATAGAAGCTACACCTGAAGTATAGTGTGTATGTAATTCGATAGGAAGTGTTGTAGCATCTTTAAGTGCCTGTACAAGTTCTGTTGCTTTTGCAGGAACTAAAAGACCAGCCATATCTTTAATACATAAAGAATCAGCACCCATATCTTCTACTTTTTTCGCTGTTTCCATCCAGTAGTCTAATGTATAAGCATCACCTAAGGTATAAGATAATGCGATCTGTGCATGTCCTTTTTCTTTGTTACATGCAGAAACTGCTGTCTGAAGGTTACGCATATCATTCAAACAGTCGAAAATGCGGATGATATCCATACCGTTTGCAACTGATTTCTGAACGAAGTATTCTACCACATCATCTGCGTATGGGCGATATCCTAAGATATTCTGTCCACGGAATAACATCTGTAATTTTGTATTTTTGAATCCATCGCGGAACTTACGAAGTCTTTCCCATGGATCTTCTTTTAAGAAACGAAGTGATGCGTCAAATGTTGCACCGCCCCAGCACTCTACAGAATGATAACCAACCTGATCCATCTTCTCGATGATTGGAAGCATCTGTTCTGTTGTCATTCTTGTTGCGATAAGAGACTGATGAGCATCACGCAAAATTGTTTCGGTAATTTTAATCGGTTTTTTTGTAATTTCCATATCTATATCCTCCAAATTCTATTTCACGCCAAAGATTGCCATAAATGTACCGGCTGCTACTGCTGTACCGATAACACCTGCAACGTTTGGTCCCATTGCATGCATAAGTAAGAAGTTCGTAGGGTCAGCCTCTGCACCAACCTTCTGTGAAACGCGGGCTGCCATAGGTACCGCAGACACACCCGCTGAACCAATGAGTGGATTTACCTTACCACCGGTAGCCTTACACATCAGTTTACCAAACAGTACACCTGCCGCTGTACCAAAGCAGAAGGCTACGAGTCCAAGGGCTACGATTTTCAATGTATCAAAATTGAGGAATGCTTCTGCACTTGTTGTCGCACCTACGGATGTACCAAGTAAAATTACTACTATGTACATAAGTGCATTGGACGCAGTCTCTGTCAACTGTCTTACAACACCTGATTCTTTAAATAAGTTACCTAACATCAGCATACCCACAAGTGGTGCTGTAGTTGGAAGAATCAAAGATACCACGATTGTAATAATAATCGGGAATAAGATCTTCTCTAACTTTGATACCGGTCGAAGTTGTTCCATCTTAATCTTACGTTCTTCTTCTGTTGTCAATAACTTCATAATCGGCGGTTGAATAATCGGTACCAGTGACATATACGAATATGCCGCAACCGCGATAGGTCCCATGATTGCAGTTTGCTCCAACTTACCTGCAAGGAAGATGGACGTCGGACCGTCTGCTCCACCGATGATTGAAATAGCCGCTGCCGCTTTGTCTGAGAATCCCATTGCCATCGCACCAAGGTATGCCGCAAAGATACCGAACTGTGCTGCTGCTCCAAGAAGGAAACTCTTTGGATTGGCAATCAACGGACCAAAGTCTGTCATCGCACCTACTCCCAAGAAAATAAGTGAAGGCAGGATTGACCATTCATCCATCAGATAGAAATAATGCAAAAGTCCACCTACTCCATTCTCTGCTTCTTCCGCGCTAATCATGATATCTGGGAAAATATTTACAAGGAGCATACCAAATGCAATTGGGACAAGCAACAATGGCTCAAAACCATGTCTGATTGCTAAATACAGGAAAAAACATGCAACACCGATCATAATAATATTACCCCACGTGAGGTTCAAAAAAGCGGTCTGTTGAATGAGATTTCCCAATGTCGTTGTTATATATTCCATGTCTTAACCTCCGGGTATTAGTTTAATGTTGCCAATACCGTTCCTGCATCAATTGGGTCACCTACTGCAACATTGATACTTGCTACTGTTCCGTCTTCCGGAGCAACAACTGGGATCTCCATCTTCATTGCTTCAATGATAAGAACGGCATCACCTTTCTTCACACTCTGTC
>JAGBEZ010000148.1 GCA_017936725.1 Agathobacter sp. | reverse complement strand
CGTGCTTTGCTCCCAAGTCAAACATCATCGATTTTTCTTTCTCGGAACGTTTGCGGAAGTTATCAAATTCTGCCATCTGACGTACAACGCGTTCATTTAATTCTTCGATGTGTTCGTCTTTTTTGTCTTTTTTCTTCTTGAAGAAGCCTTCTTTTTTTGGTTTTTCTTCTTCATTTTCTTCTGCGGTTTCATCCGCAACTTCTTCTGTTTCGGTAGTTTCTACTGCTTCTTCCAAAACATCTTCTGTTTTGTTAGTTTCTTCTGTTTCCACAGTTTCTTCTACTTCTTCATTCATGACATTTTTTTCGTCTGCCATTCTTTCCTGCCTTTCTAGGAATCCTTATGCCTGTTTAAGATGCCATCTAACTGACTTCTTAGGTTCTTTAAGTTATCCATTACATTTTCGTAATCCATACGCTTTGGTCCGATAATACCTATCGTACCCTTTACACCGTCTCCTAATTCGTAAGTTGCCGTAACTACACTGCAATCTTTCATCGTCTGGATTGGTGATTCATTACCGATATAAACCTGAATCCCTGTTTCGGAAGCAGTATCGGAAAGCGTTTCATTCACAAGACTGATTAACTCTTCTTTTTCTTCAAATGCAGAAAGAAGATTCGTTGCATTATCGGAAGTGGTAAGCTCTGGATATTTCAGAATGTTGGTAGTGCCACTGGTATAAATCTGTAAATCTTCCTGTTCGCTTAATGCCTGTGCTAATGCATCTATGACATCTCCAACCACCTGACTGTGAGTACCTGCTTGTTCTTTCAATCTAGCGATTGTCACTAGATTGATTTCCTGCAAAGATAAGCCATTTAATGCACTATTTAATAAAATATTCAGTTTCAAAATTGTTTCATTATCTAATGCTTCTTCAATATCTATCATATGATTTTTCACGATGTTGCTGTTCATCACCACAACCGCTAAAACCTGATGGGCACTGACACTAGAAAGCTGAATAAATTTTATTTTGTTATGATGAGTTGGAGCACTAATCATCGTCGCATAGTTCGTATTATTTGCAAGCATCTTTGCTACCTGCTTAAGCACTTGCTCCATCTTCTGTGTTTTCTCGATAACGAATTCCTTCATTTCGGAAACTTCTTTGTCTTTTTCCTTTATTAAATGATCCACGTAAAAACGGTATCCTTTGTCGGAAGGAATACGACCTGCGGAAGTATGAGGCTGAACGATGTAACCAAGCTCCTCAAGGTCTGCCATCTCATTTCGAATCGTCGCAGAGCTGAGATTCAAATCCGTGTACTTCGAAATCGTTCTCGAACCAACCGGCTCACCAGTCGCAAGATAATTTCGAATGATGGCATCCAAAATCTTTACTTTTCTCTCGTCTAATAACTGTTCGTTATTTTTCTCCATGTTTTGCTCCTGTTCTTTTTTTGAATAGGTTGCTTTTTCTTTATTAGCACTCATTTAATTAGAGTGCTAACATCTACAGTTATGAATTTACCACTAGTGGTTTATTTTGTCAACATTAGTTTTACGATTTTATATTTAATTTATAATCTGTTTAGAAATATTACAGGAAAGAAAAAAACAGCTGCTTCTTTCGAAGCAACTGTTCTAAATTCTTATTTACTAATTCGAATCGCTTTGTTTTTCCACTTTCCTCTACTATAGAAAATAGCCGTAAGGATTGCACCAATGCACCATGAGCAAAGAAGCGAAATATGGATACACTCGAAACGTCCGAATGGAAGCTCTGGTGTTCTAGTGAGGAATGAAATACCGTATGCTACAGGTACACGAATTAAAACTGTGGTACACATAGAAATCCACATTGGAGTAACGGTATCACCTGCACCACGCATAACTCCAGATAAACTCTGTGTTACCGCCATTGCAATATATCCTGCTGCAATAATTCCCATGAGATAGCGGCTCATCTCTACAAGCTCTGCCGTCTCGGTAAAAATACCCATTAAATACTTACCGAACAAAAGAATAATTGCTGTAAGGGTGGCTGATACACCAACCGCCATAATTGTTCCCTGTTTTGCACCCTTGGTTACTCGATCTAACTTACCAGCGCCAATATTCTGCCCTGCGTAAGTGGTCATGGCTGTACCGAAGGAGAAGTTTGGCATCATGGCGAAACCATCGACACGCATGATAATAACGTTTGCTGCGATAAACATTTCACCAAAACTATTTGTAAGTGACTGTACGATAATCATCGCTGAGGAGAAAATCATCTGAGTCACACCAGAAGGAACGCCCAGTTTTACCAGCTGTTTTACATATTTTGCCTTTGGTTTCATTCGTTCTAAATTCAGTTCAAATACCTCACCCATCTTGGTAAGTTTTCTATAACAAAGAAGTGCAGAAACAGCCTGTGCAATAACCGTTGCTAACGCTACACCTGGTACTTCTAAGCCAAATCCTGCTACAAATACAATATCAAGCACGATATTGATGGCGGTTGCTACTAATAAATAAAGAAGTGCAGAGAACGAATCACCCATACCACGTAGAATACCACTTAAGATATTGTAGAAAGCCATACCCGCTCCGCCTATTAAGGAAATATAAAGGTAGTTCGCACACCAATCCATAATAGATGCTGGAGTATTTAGCATTGCTAACATAGGTCTGACAATAAACAGTGCTAAAACGGCCACTATCAGAGAACATAGTGCGGTTATGGTAATACAGTTACCAATCGTCTCCGACAGGTCTTCTCTCGACTTTGCACCAAAATACTGTGCAACCATGATACCTACACCCGCAGAGATACCAATAAACAAAACGTATAACATATTTAAAATTGGTCCAGCACTACCTACTGCCGCAAGTGCATTATCACCTACATATTTTCCTACTACGATACTATCCACTGTACTATATAACTGCTGTGCCACGTTTCCGATAATCATAGGAACAGCAAAAACGCCGATACTTTTCCAAGGAGCACCTTCGGTCATGTCTCTTGGCTCAAATAATTTTCTGAATTTCTGCAACATAAGCTCCCTCCTTTAATCTCTACCGTTTAGCATATCATCTTTTCACATATAAAAACAAGCATTGTTAAATGAATAACATTCCCTTGCAAAATACATTTTATACTCGCATAATGTAACTATAGAATTTTATACAATTCGAATGGAGATTTCAAGTATGAAAAAGAAAATTTTCTCAATTTTATTTATTGTCCTCCTTCTGGTTCTGACTGGATTTGGCGGGCTCATGCTCTATAGAACGATACAAAAACAGTCACAACCACCTGTTTCTATGATAATTGCTTCCGATATTCATTACCTTTCACCTGAATATCGCGGGGAATATTTTAAGGAGCCAGCCTCCTACTTTGACGGCAAATTAACCCATTATTCCCCTGAATATTTTGACGCCTTTCTATCGGAAGTTATAAAAAAGAAGCCAGAAGTTCTGCTTATTAGTGGCGACATTACCTTAAATGGTTCACGAAAAAGCCACGAAGAAGTAACGGCTAAATTAAAAGAGATACAGAATCTGGGCATTCAAGTGCTTGTCATTCCTGGTAATCACGATGTTCTTTCCACCGCCGGTGACTACAATCCAGAAGAACCTATTGTGGTAGAGGGAACCTCCTCGGAAACTTTTATGGAACTTTACGAAGACTTTGGTCCTGCACAGGCTCTCAGCCGTGATGCCCAAACCTTTAGTTATGTATACGAAGCGAATCCTTTTCTACGAATTCTAATGCTAGATACGAATTGCCTTGGCAAAGGCATGGTACAGGACGACACCTTGCTTTGGATTGAAAAACAGCTACAAGATGCAAAACTCGCAGGCGCAGATGTCATAGCCGTCAGCCATCAAAACTTATACGCTCATAGCAAGTTGCTCTATTTTGGTTATCAGCTCTATAACTATGAAGAACTGCTAGCCTTATATGAAAAATATAATGTCAAACTAAACTTAAGCGGACACATCCATGTTCAAAGCATTGTGTCAGAAGAAACTACGCCAGGCACTACCATTCCTGAAATTGCCGTGGGCTCTCTCGCCGTTTGCGGAACGCCTTATGGGGAAATCACCTATGATGGAGGCTCCATTGCTTATCATACGGACAAAACAGATGTCTCTTCTTATGCGTCTAAACAAGGCTGGACCGATGAAAATCTATTGAATTTTAACGAATATTCCTACTGGTATTTTGAAGAAGTCGGACGTTTACAGACGATATCTGGATATGAAGAAAGCACTTTGTCTTCGGAAGAAATACAGTTACTGGCAGATACTTTTGCAAAAATCAATTCTGCATATTTTGTAGGAGAACACATAGATACCGATGCATTAAAGGACGGAATTGCCCTGTGGGATACGCAAAAAGATGGTTTCTTCTATAACTATATTCAGAGTATGCTAGATGAAAATGCAGTAGATAACCAGAATCTCGAACTACGATTTAATTAAGAATTACTTTTTCTATATACCACGAAACGAGGTATATACATATAAAAGGAGAATGATTGTCGCCCATCATTCTCCTTATAATTCCATCATTGAGGCAAAAGAACTCTTACTTTCCATTTGCCTCCTTTTTTAAGTTTTTAGAAAGGTTTGTACATAAAGAATCGTACTCTGCATAGCCAGAAGATTGTTCAATCTGAACTTTTTCGCCTGTTCCGGTATTGATGAGCACAAGTTCGTTTACAAACATTGAATTTTTGAGTTGCGAGTAAAGATTATTATCCGGTTCGTAATTGCTACTATACATTTTTGACTTGTCGTCAATGCAATCGATACGATAAATAATATTGAATCCGTTTATATACTCGCATTCCAAAAAATACGAAGACAAGTACGTGTTCAAGAGAACACACTTATCAAGTAATGCACAGATGTTTTCTTTTAGCGGCATATCATAATCGCTGATTCTAACTTGAATGCTTTGTTCACGAGCACTACTGCCTAAGGTGCATAAAGAACAATTCTTCTTAACACTGTAGGATATGTTTTCATCGCCAAATAATTCTTCGATAAAATCGACGACCGCAGTATTTGTAACGTTATAAAGGACTACGAAAACATTCCCGACAAAGCGTTTTTTATTCTGTACCCCTTTAAGTTTTTTAAAAAACCTTACACCTGCTGCCGAATCATAGAAATCTACTGCTTCCGATACATCCTTTTGCTTTTCCGGTCCGTTAGATTTCTGACGTATTTCGTAATGATTTTGAACCTTAATTATCTCGAAAGATATATCGTTTGCATTAAAGCACGGAAATTTATCTGCTTTCTCATCGTTGGTAAGTATATGACAGCAGATAAGGTTGTGATCAGCAGTAGTTCCGCCTCTACTCTGCGGTAAAATATGGTCCACGTTCCATCCACATTCACTGTTACGATCATTGTATGCACCCTTGGCTATTGTTCTGCCAGCAAAGTCCTTGACTTTTGTTTCCTTGCCGAAAGACTTATTCCAAAGACGCATTGCGGTTTCTCTGTTTAAATCCATAAATTTAAGTTTGCTTATTTCCATATTGTTTTGGAAAGAAGCCGATTGCCTCCTTTGATGAAGTCAATCCAATAAAAGCATGTAACCGACCATAGGGCGACCTATTGCTATAAACCTCAAAGGGTAATCCTCATAATAGCATTCCAGAAGATTAGCCGGTTAATTTTCAGAATATCTGAAAAGGGTCAGTTTCATTGAATTGCAGATTTATTATAACACAAAAAATTGGTTTTTCAACCCAGGTTACCTTTTCCCTTCCGTTCTCATTTGTGGAGTCTTTTTTCTACTTTGGTGCAAAATTTGCTTTGTGAAAGGCCTGGTTTCATATGATATAGTGTGCTATTCTGCTTTTCGTAGTATTTAGATAAACTAATTTTCTGTGTTAAATGCTATAACAAAAACTGTGCTAACGCGTAGTTGGATAAATCCTGCCCTTTTTCTGTGAGTGTAATCTGTCCTGCGCGAATCTCTAAAAGTCCTTCTGCTTTTAAGTGTTCCAGTGCATCTTTGTAAATCCCTTCAATTGGAATTCCAAATGTATCTTGAAACTGCTGACGGGTCACACCACGATTCATGCGAAGTCCGAGGAACATAAACTCCTCCATCTGCGCTTTTCGAGATACGGAAAATGCCTCTGCATGAAGATTGGTTCCGTATTCAATATGACCATCGGCCTGTTCAAATGCCTGTGGCTGTATCGATTCAACGGCATGAATATAAGTATTCAGATCCGTTTCATTTGTATATCTCACATTATTCAATAAAGATGCGGCACCTATGCCCAGTCCAAGATAATTCTCCCTGGTCCAATAACCGATATTGTGTGTACACTCGAAGCCAGGCTGCGCAAAATTAGATATTTCATACTGCTCATAGCCTGTCTTTGCCAAGTACTGCTGTGTCAACTTAATGATTCGATATACTTCATCTTCTGTTGGCAGCATTTGTGTCGGTTTTCCTGCTTCTTGCAGTTCTAAATCCGATTGGTAGGCATCATAAAAAGGCGTTCCTTTTTCTATAATCAGTGAATATACCGAAATATGCTCTGGTTTTAAACGCACCACTTTCTGTAGTGTATGTAAAAACTTCTCTGCCGTCTGATACGGAATACCACTCATCAAATCTACATTGATATTTTTAAATCCCGCATTTCTGGCCATTTCATAGGTCTTTAAAAACTTTTCAAATGTGTGGATACGACCTAGAAGCTGTAATTCTGCATCATCCGCCGACTGCAATCCAATACTAAGTCGGTTTACGCCTATCTTTTTGTACAAATTTAATTTTGCAGGTGTTACCGTGCCCGGATTGCACTCCATGGTAATTTCCGCCTCATTTGAGACTTGAAAATACGTAGTAATCGCATCGAATATCTCTGCCATCTTTTCTTCGTTGAGCCAGGTAGGCGTTCCACCTCCCACAAAAATCGTAGACACCACATAATTTTTCATTTTCGGACCATAGTATTCAATTTCTCGAATCAGTGCGTCCGCATATGCAACCTGCGTTTTTTCATCACAAGGAAAGGATAGAAAATCACAATATGCACACTTTTTCATACAAAACGGAATATGAATATATAACTCCAGATTTTTCATGGTTTTCTGCTCCTTTCTTAATATGCAAAAAGGCCCAATGGACCTTTTTGTTAAACATTAATCTTCATCTAACTTAAGAACGCTCATAAATGCTTCCTGTGGAATCTCTACATTGCCCACCTGACGCATACGTTTCTTACCTTCTTTCTGTTTTTCCAGAAGTTTACGTTTACGAGAAATATCACCGCCATAACATTTCGCAAGTACGTCTTTACGCATTGCTTTTACCGTTTCACGGGCGATAATTTTACCGCCAACTGCTGCCTGAATCGGAATCTCAAACAGATGTCTTGGAATCTCTTCTTTTAGACGCTCACACATACGGCGGCCACGTTCGTAGGCATTGTCCTTAAATACGATAAAGGACAGCGCATCCATCATTTCATGATTAATCAGGATATCCAGTTTTACAAGCTCAGAACGCTGGTAACCCTTCAGTTCATAGTCAAATGATGCGTAACCACGGGAACGTGATTTTAAGGCATCAAAGAAGTCATAAATAATTTCATTGAGCGGCAATTCGTATTTAAGTAAAGCTCGTGTTTCCTCGATATATTCCATACCAATGTAGATACCACGGCGCTCCTGACAAAGCGTCATGATGGAACCTACGTAATCCTTTGTCACCATAATTTCTGCACTAACATATGGTTCTTCCATATATTCGATTTCTGAAGGATCTGGCAGGTTCGATGGATTAGTAAGGTCAATGACCTCTCCATTGGTCTTATAAACTTTATAAATAACCCCAGGTGCGGTTGTTACCAGGTCTAAATCAAACTCTCGTTCCAAGCGTTCCTGAATGATTTCCAAATGAAGAAGTCCAAGGAAACCACAACGGAAACCAAAGCCCAAAGCCAGAGAGGTTTCTGGTTCAAAGTGTAAAGAGGCATCGTTAATCTGCAATTTTTCCAATGCATCTCTAAGGTCTGGATATCTCGCACTATCTGCTGGATAAATACCACAGTAAACCATTGGATTTACCTTCTTATATCCTGGAAGTGCTTCTGTACATGGACGATTTGCATTTGTAACCGTATCACCCACGCGTGTGTCTGCTACGTTTTTGATGCTGGCAGTAAAATAGCCTACCATGCCTGCAGAAAGTTCGTCACAAGGGAAAAACTGACCTGCTCCGAAATAGCCTACTTCTACCACCTGTGCAGATGCGCCTGTTGCCATCATCTTAATTGGGTCTCCGACTTTAATCGTTCCTTCTTTGATACGGCAAAATACCATAACACCCTTGTACTGGTCATACAGCGCGTCAAAAATAAGTGCCTGTAATGGTGCACTGGCGTCTCCTTTTGGAGAGGGAATCTTTGCTACAATTTCTTCTAATACATCTTCGATATTAAGGCCTGTTTTTGCAGAAATACGTGGCGCATCCATAGCTTCAATACCGATGACATCCTCGATTTCCTGACACACTTCCTCTGGGCGCGCCGATGGAAGGTCAATCTTGTTGATAACAGGAAATACATCCAGGTCATGGTCTAAGGCAAGGTATACATTTGCCAAGGTCTGTGCCTCTACCCCCTGTGCTGCATCTACGACAAGAATCGCTCCATCGCAAGCTGCGAGGCTTCGGGAAACCTCGTAGTTAAAGTCAACATGTCCTGGAGTATCTATTAAGTTAAAAATATATTCTTCGCCATCTTTTGCTTTGTAAATAATACGAACTGCCTGTGATTTGATGGTAATTCCTCTTTCACGCTCTAAGTCCATATTATCCAAAACCTGAGCCTGCATCTCACGTTCGGTTAATGTACCCGTTTTTTCGATGATGCGGTCCGCCAAGGTGGATTTTCCATGGTCGATGTGGGCGATAATACAAAAATTTCGAATTTTGCTCTGATCTACTGCCATGCTTGTCCTCTTTCTCTATGTGTTTAATTTAATTTATCAAGAATCGAGCTTCCAATTGTTCCTTCTGGCATGTCTACGCCAAAGTTTTCTGCAATTGTTGCTCCAATAACTGCGAAGGTGTCTGTTTCTTCTAATTCACCATTTCCTTCAAAGGCTGGTGAATATGCAAGAAATGGTACCATCTCTCTCGTATGGTCCGTGCCTGTATAGGTCGGATCATTCCCGTGGTCTGCCGTAATAATAAGCAAATCGTCTTTCGTAATCAATGGAAGTAACTCTCCAAGTTTTTCATCAAACTTCTCGATTTCTCTTCCATATCCTTCTACATTGCGACGATGCCCCCAAAGAGCATCAAAATCTACCAGGTTCACAAAGCAGAGTCCCTCAAAATCCTTGCCTGCGATTTCAATCGTCTGTTCCATGCCATGCACACTGGATTTTGACTTGTGCGCTTCCGTTATCCCCTCACCTACAAAAATATCATTGATTTTTCCTACTGAGATAACGTCAAGGCCTGCATCCTTTAACGCATTTAATGCCGTATCCCCTGTTGGTTTTAAGGCATAATCATGGCGATTACTGGTACGCGTAAATTCACCGGATTTTTTTCCTACATATGGACGTGCAATTACGCGCCCTACGCGCCACTCATCCCTCATGGTAAGTTCGCGTGCAATTTCACAATAGCGATACAAGGTTTCTAATCCCATTGTTTCTTCATTTCCACAAATCTGAAGTACCGAGTCTGCCGATGTATATACGATGACTTTATCTTCATAGATTTCCTGTTCTGCCAACTCATCCAAAATCTCAGTTCCGCTTGCGGATTTGTTTCCGATGATTTCTTTGCCAAACTGCTTTTCCAACTCATCAATGAGTTCCTTTGGAAAACCGTTTTCTGTAAAGGTCACAAATGGTTTGGTCGTATGAATGCCCATCATTTCCCAATGACCCGTCATTGTATCCTTGCCATTACTAGCCTCTTTCATCGCACAAAAATAGCCCAGTGGTTTGTCCACAGGTGCAATGCCTTTTAATTCTTTTAAATTCGCCATTCCTAATTTCTGTAAATTCGGAATGTGTAACTGCATATTCTCTGCGATATGCCCGAACGTATCTACCCCAATATCACCAAACTTTGGCGAGTCTGGAAGTGGTCCAATACCAAGAGAATCTACTACAATTGTAAATATACGTTTAAATCTCTGACTCATATCTATTTCCCTATATTCTTTCTCTTCGTCTGCTTGATATCCTTGTTTTTATCCAAGATTTTCCGGTCCAAAGCTCATAGGCAGCAGTTCTTCCAAGGTATAAACCTTATAATCACCGCTACTGTTTGCAAGAATAATCTCAAAACTCTCTGGATTACAAAATTCACGCATCACCTGTCTACACACGCCACATGGAGCACAAAATCCCACTTGCGTTGCATCTGCAGGTCCACCCACTATTGCAATCGCCTCAAATTCTGTTATCCCTTCAGATACTGCATGAAAAATCGCAGTTCGTTCTGCACAATTCGTTGCCGGATAGCTGGCATTTTCCACATTACAGCCTTTGTAAATGGTACCATCTGCACATAAAAGCGCTGCTCCAACTTTAAATTTCGAATATGGTGCATATGCATAATTTCTTGCTTCAAACGCCTTCTCTATGAGTTCTTCGTATTTATTCATTGATATACTCATCCTTCTTTTCCACTTTCTTTGTCAGCAGCAATCAGTTTTCTAAGTGCCCCCACTGCTGTGCAAATCGCAAGTTCTGTATCGTGTACCTGAGGATTTGGAAGTCCCAGTTTCGCACGTTCCTGATTGGCTACCACAAGAAAACACGAACCTACTCTCACACGCAGGAAACTGCCTGCGATAAAAAGTGCTGCCGATTCCATTTCAGATGCTAAACAGCCCATACGAATCCATGCCTGCCATTTATTTTCCAACTCATAGCTGACTGGCATAATCTCCGGTTCATGCTGCCCAAAGAAACTGTCTTTACACTGCGCTACTCCAACATGATGTGCGATTCCCTGCTCTCTTGCAGATGCTACCAATGCATTCGTAACCTCAAAATCTGCGACTGCTGGATATTCGATCGGTGCAAATTCTCTTGAAGTTCCTTCCATACGAACCGCACCATTTGCAATAACCACATCACCGCTCATCACATGCTCCTGCATACCGCCACAGGTTCCTACACGGATAAAGGTATGTGCGCCACATTTTGCCAATTCGTCAATCGCAATCGATGCGGATGGTCCTCCAATGCCAGTGGATGTAACACTTACCTTTACGCCATCCAATGTCCCTGTATATGTCACATACTCTCTGCTATCTGCTACTAAAACAGGATTCTCAAAATGCTCTGCAATTTTTGCACAACGTTTTGGGTCCCCTGGTAAAATTACATATTTCCCAATGTCTTCTGGTCCTACTCCGGTATGATACTGTTTTCCGCTACCTTCTGCATAATCGATCATACTGTTATCCCCCTCGTTCACATAGTTTGCTTCTATTATAAATCACTTCTCGCATTTCGTCGAGAGTTTGATGTCTTATTTTCCTGAATTTTCTGTTAAAACATAAGACAAAAGAGCCGCTAATGGTTCCATTGCGTTTTTTGCTTCTTCAAACGTATTCGTCTGCGCACCTACCTCTACCAGCATGGATTTGGGGCATAAATGCAAATTATACCGATAACCCTTTAAATATATTTTTCGTGTCAAATCTGGAAAATATTCTGCAGCGGCTAATTGCATCTGAAAGGAAAGCGCCAAATTATCGGCTATGTATGGATTGGGTAAATATGAAAGTTCTCCCTGCGATGTCGTACGGCTTAAGCCATTAAAAAACATGATTTTCGCCGTTGGCTTTCCATTGATTTCTGTCACCAAATGTCTATCCTCAGGAACTCCATCCCGATGCAAATCAATCACCACTTCGATAGTGGGATTCTCCTGTAAAATTTTCTCCAAATTTGGCAGCGCATTCGAATATGCATTATCTCGACTCGGCAAATCATACGTACCTTTGTGATGAAGCACATCTATTCCATATTCTTTCTCCAAAAGTGTTTCGAGATAATCCCCGATACCCACTACGGTCATGGATGCATCACCCGGCGTGGAATCCTTGTAACCTTCCTGTGAATGCGTATGATAAATCAAAATCTGTGGTCCTTTGACATTTGACCTTAAGTTCATGTCTTTTTCTAACAGTTTATTGACATCCAGCTGTTCACTACCAATCGTAGTGGTATTATCGACCTGATAAAAATTCTGTCTCAAATAATCAAATTCCTGCAATTTCTGTCGGTTAATCACTACCTTTTTCTCCATGTTCGATATGCTTCCAGATACTGCTACCGAGTCTGTGTCAAGACTTTCATCTGGTTCTGTTTTATCAACCTCCGTTGAACCGGGATTCTTATTTAATTCCGTCTCGTTTTTTTCTGCTCCCCCACCTTGTCCGATATTCTCATTCATCACAGCCTGATACTTCGTGGCATGGAACCCCCATACGACTGGTGCAAAAAGACGTTCCACGTCCTCGTATACCGTTTTTCT
>JAGBEZ010000147.1 GCA_017936725.1 Agathobacter sp. | reverse complement strand
TTCTGAAGATTATTTTATTTCTGCTAAGGTAATCCCAATCGAAAAAATCTGCTCATCCTTAGAAACCTTTACCGTCCCACCATATTGATTAGCGATTTTTCGAATACTGTCAATCCCAATCCTTGTGCTTTCTACTGGAGTGGTCAAATTCTTACAGGTATTCGATTGATAAATACAAATTCGTCCCTCTTTATTCGACACCTGAAGCACAACGGGAGCCTTTTCGTCTGCATATTTGCGAACATTCGATGCCAAATTATCAAAAATACGTTGCAGTTCATGGACATCAAATTCACCTGAAAATCTTGGACATTCCGTCATATCCACTTCCAAGTTAAAATCCTCTTCTAATTCTGATGCCCATTCATCGATTAACTGGTGCAACAGCAAATGTCCATTTTCTATATATTCCGTTTGACGATTTCCATCATCCAAAAGCCGGTCTGTCAACACCTTGATTTGCTGAGACTTCTGCTCGACGAGATTCATAAATTCTCTCATTTCTTCTTCGGTCAGCGTTTCCTTTTGTTTGAGAAACTCCGAATATGCCATCAGCGAAGTGAGCGGTGTGCGGATATCGTGAGATAACGAACGTATCAGACTCGCCTTTTCCTCCTGCATACGCTTTTCTTTTTCCTGAAATGCCTGTTCTTCTTTCGACAAGCGGTTCACATTTCTGGCAAGCTCTGTCAACTCATTTTCTCCGCGAAGAGGGATTTCATAGTCCCACTCATGGCAGCCTAAAGCCTCGATTCCTTTTACAACTTCTGCGATATACGCCAAGCGTTCACCCACAAGAAATAAAAACAAAATCACAAACAAAATAATTCCAGACGCAAAACTGATGCCTAAAATCGCATACTGGATATCATAAAGTTGATACTCGGATATCACAAGCATCTCTTCTTCCATATATTTTAAAACCAGTTGGTTTCCAATTTCGTTTAATCCATAAAAGAAAAGCAATGCAGCAAAAAAGGTTGCCCCAAAAATCCCTAGGATTTCACGAGACAACTTCTTTGAATTTTTCCTGTTTTTTTCCCCTAATCTCTTACTCCACATAATACCCCTTTCCCCAAGCGGTTTTAATGTACTTTGGATTACGAGAATCGTCCTCTAACTTCTTGCGGATATTTTTGATATGCACCATAATTGCGCTATCTGCTACCGCCTCTTCTTCCCAAATGCTCTGGTATATATTTTCCAAAGAATACACTTTCTTCTTATGGCTCACCAAAAGTTCCAAAATCTTATATTCTGTGCCTGTAAGTGTGATGACTTTCTCACCACGAAGCACGGATTGATTATCCAAATCCAAAACCAAATCCACAAAAGGAATCTGATTTTTCTGCTCCATCATTGCATTGGCAGATGGACTCGTCCCAACACCTGCTTCTGTAGAAAATCCTCCAGATACCACTCTGCGTCGCAAAATCGCTTTCACACGCATCAAAAGTTCTATATTTGAAAAAGGTTTCACCACATAGTCATCTGCCCCTGCGGAAAATCCCATCACCTTATCCATTTCTCCGGAATACGCTGTCAGAAAAATAATTGGTGTATCGTATATCTTACGAATGTCCATAGCAGCCATAAAACCTGTCATTTTTGGCATATTTACATCCAAAATATAAAGGTCTATTTCTGGACAGGCCGCCTCTATCACTTCGACGCCATCCGCCGCCACCAACACTTCATAACCTTCGCCCTCTAGCAAAAGTTTCAAGATATCCCTGATTTCTTTTTCATCATCTGCAATCAAAATATAAGTTTTGTTATCTTTCATATCGAAAAACCTTCTTTTTTCTATCTCTTATCCTTCTATTGTATTATAAACTCTTTCTACTTCTTCTTTGGTTGCAAAAGTTTCCGAAAATGCACTGGCACTTCCCGCAGAAATTCCCATTTTAAATGCATGATAAGAATCCTGCTTTTGTGTCCATCCTGCAAGAAATCCCGCTACCATGGAATCTCCTGCGCCCACTGCATTGACCAATTCTCCTTTTGGTGCTGGCAGCATAAACACCTGCTTCTGTTCATCTAAAAGCACTGCGCCTTGTCCTCCCATAGAAACCAGTACATTTCTCGCACCCATTTCTTGCATTTTTTTCGCGTATGGTACCACGGATTCTCTTGTGGATAGTTCCACTCCGAAAATCTCGCCCAATTCATAATTGTTAGGCTTGATTAAAAATGGTTGAAATTCTAAGACGTTTAACAATAAATCCTTCGTCGCATCTACTACAAAATGGATTCCTTTGCCTTTTAACTCTAACATAATGTCTCTGTAGATGGAATCTCTCATGCTGCTTGGAACACTGCCCGCTAATACCAAAATATCACCTGCCGAAAGTCTCCTTAACTGCTTTCTCAACTGCCCTACAGCTTCTTCGCTAATCACTGGCCCCATACCATTGATTTCGGTTCCATCAAAATCCTTCATCTTTACATTGATTCTGGAACATCCACGATCTAATGTAACAAAATCACAACGAATGCCGCTTTCTTTTGCCATGCGCTCGATTTCTCTTCCGGTAAAACCTGCCACAAACCCCAAAGCCACATTATCTACACCCAGATTTTTCAAAACAGTCGAAACGTTAATCCCTTTTCCGCCGGCGAGCATTTGCTCGTCTGTCGTACGATTTGTCTTTCCCAGCGCAAAATCCTTGACAGACACAATGTAGTCCAGTGATGGATTAAAGGTTACTGTATAAATCATGTATTTTCGCCTTTCATCATGATCATTAATCTATAATTTAATATTTGTCTGCACTTTGACACGTTTCACCAGCACGTCTCTTTGCGCAAGTATCTGCATCTGGGCACCCAATACAGGTTACCCCTTTTTTCTTTTCTTTTCTCATGTACCATATGGCTCCGCCTAGAAGCACTACCAGTACAAGGATAATGATTACATCTGAAACCATTTATTTTACCGCCTTTGCATTTCTCTTTGCCACAAGCACCATAATGACCACAAAGCAAAGCACTGCAATCAGTCCGCCTAAGAAACCTGCACCAAGAGCACCTGTTGTGATAAGTGTTCCAATCTGATATACGAAGAATGCAATCGTATAACCAGTTGCAAACTGAAGTGCAACACCACCCCAGAACCATTTTGCGTTTGCCATTTCGGCGTTCATCGCACCGAGTGCCGCGAAACATGGCGGAGTAAATAAGTTAAACATCAAAAATGCAAGCGCTGCTACTTTTGTAAGTCCCATCGTCATAGCTACTTCATTAGAACCACCCATAAGCGCAAGTTCTTCAGTATCGATAAAGTTCGTAAGTGCATAACAAACCGCTAATGTACCAACCACATTTTCTTTTGCAATAAAACCAGTAATTGCCGCTGCTGCAAGCTGCCAAGCCGCAATACCACATACTGGAAGCAAAAGAACAGATACTGGTGAGGCAATCGTTGCCAAAATAGAGGTCGATTCCATTCCTTCTTCCACCAACTGAAGCTGCCAGTTAAACGACTGCATAATCTGTACTACCGTATTACAAACCAGAATTACGGTACCTGCTTTTTTAATATAAGATTTACCACGTGCAAACATGGAATTAACTGCTCTCTTTAAACTTGGAAGTTTATATTCTGGAAGTTCCATGATAAAGAATGAGGTTCTAAATTTTATTCCAGAAATCTTATTTACCAACAATGCTCCAACAAACACGAGGAGAATTCCCACAAAGTACATCAGTGTACCTACCCAGGAAGCATCTCCAAAGAATGCACCTGCAAACAGTGCGATAACCGGAAGTTTTGCTCCACATGGCATAAATGGTGCAAGCATTGCCGTTACACGACGTTCTCTTTCATTATGTATCGTACGGCAGGCCATAATACCTGGAATGGCACAACCCGTTCCTACTACCATAGGAATTACCGATTTCCCTGAAAGTCCTACTTTTTTGAAGATTGGATCAAGCACAACCGTTGCACGTGCCATGTATCCACAGTCTTCCAATAAAGCAATCAAGAAGTACATTACCATTACCAGTGGAAGGAAGCCTACTACCGCACCTACACCACCGATGATACCGTCAATCAAAAGTGCATATAAAAAGTCATTTGCACCTGCCAACTGGCCACCTACCCATCCCTGGAAGGTTTCTATCCAGCCTACCAAAATATCTGCAAGCCATGGACCTAAAGTCGACTGCGAAATATCAAATACGCAAAACATGACAGCCGCAAAAACCAGTAGTCCAATGATTGGGCTCGTCAAAATGTTATCGATGGCATCCTGGAAATTTCTATCTTTTGTATATACTTTTCTTTTTTCTACCTGTCTTACGATTTCATTTACAAATTTGTAACGTTCCTTATCCGCTTCCTTTGCGGTTTCTCTATCTAAAATTCCTGCATAAGACTGTGCGAAAGGGGCTGTCTGTCCTTTTCCTTTGACACACACTGCCGCATCCACAATCTGATGCAAACCTTCATGTGTAGAAACCGTCGAAATCGTATTGATGACTGGACATCCCAGTCTATCTGCTAAAATAGATACATTGATTTCGGTTTCTTTTTTCTGATTGATGTCTGTTTTATTTAATGCGACTACCACTGGAACACCCAATTCCAAAAGCTGTGTCGTGAAAAACAGGCTTCTGCTAAGGTTTGTCGCATCCACGATATTGATAATGACATCTGGATGTTCATTAATGATAAAATCTCTTGTCACGCTTTCCTCTGCTGTAAATGGTGACATAGAGTATGCCCCTGGAAGGTCAACTGCGATGAGTTCCTCCCCTTCGTATCCTTCATAATAATGCTTTTTTATCGGACTTTCCTTTTTATCTACAGTAACACCCGCCCAGTTTCCCACACGCTCTGTTCTGCCAGTCAGCGCATTGTACATGGTGGTCTTACCACTATTTGGATTTCCTGCAAATGCTATTCTCATCTTTTCTCTCTCCTCTAAACAGTAATTGCTCCTGCCAAATGTTTATCGATATTGTATCGTCCATCCTTGATCGACACGACGCAGCTATTTCTCTTTCGTGAAATGATTGTAATCGGTTCCCCGCTATAACATCCCAGCGTAAAAAGAAAGCTATCCAATTCGTCATCGTGTGTTACGATGTCCTGAATGATATATTCTGTTCCAACTTCTGCTTCTAATAATGTCATATAAATCTCCTTTGTAATAGCGATTAGTCTCAACTAACTACATTGGCATTCTACATTGCTAACAATAGTTTGTCAAGACTAACTTTGTACTAAATTCCATACATTTCCATTTTTTTTGTAGTCTTTCATACAGTAAAAAAGCTGTTGCAAATATCCATTTGCAACAGCCGAGTTTGATTTAATTTAGTCCACCATTCTTTATATATTCTGCAAGCAAATCTCTTGCATAGACACCGCTATCATATCGCTCTACTTCCGTAAGTTTATTTGGTCCATATTGCGAAGAATATGTGTCGGTTACAATGTAATACGTTTTGTTTGGATCTACATTTTTTTGGAGATTCTCTCCATAGCTTCCATAGGAAATAAAATAGTTTTCGTGATTGTTTTCAAAGAATCGTGAAAGTAAATCCCGTCCTTTGATGGAGCACAATACCAGGTCATTATCAAATGGGAACAATGACTGCAATTGTGAGTAAGTAACCTCCCCAGGTTCTAGATTGTAAGGGCTTCGAACCGAAATGAAGCCGCCACCAAGTGCGATATCATATTTGTCTCCCCATCTTTCTTCACCAACCTTGTAATACAAATCTGCTACAAGCTGTCGCATTTCATTGCCTTTTCGATATCTGCCATTTCGCCCCAATACCTCATAGGCGTCCGAAATCTGAGCATCATATTTGTCCAATAAACTCTCTACGATTGGAGCATCCTCTAGATTTCCATAGCTACTATGCTGAATCAATCGAGAATCATTTACCGAAACACGACCTGTTACCGTGTTAATCTTTAGCTCTGCATAGGAAAGTCCACCATAATTATCCCCTTTATGCTGTATATGATAAACGCCATACACATCCTCAAACATATATTCCTGATGCGTGTGTGATTCAAACACAAGGTCTACATATCCATTCGAAAGCGATGCATCATAGTAACTCTCCAAAAGTGAACTTGTTACAGTGCCCGTTTCACCACTTCGTCCATAACCATCATGAATCACATAACAAATGGCATCTGCACCTTCTTCACGTAATCGGTCAGATTCGGCTTTTACCAATTTGGTTAAATCATCTCCCACCTTGAAGTATACATCTTCCACCTTGTCTGGCGCGATGGAAGAATAGCAGTCACCCATGGCACCGATAATTCCCACTTGCACCTCACCCAAATCCACCAGAACAGACGGCTGACAGTAATCTACCAATTGATTGGTTTCTCTATCATAAATATTAATCGCCAAAAATGGAAACTCCGCAATTGCATCATTTGCTATAATCGCATCTTCTCCCCAATCGTATTCATGATTTCCCATGGTCATTGCATCAAAGTCGAGTTCATTCATACACTCCGTGATAATCAGCCCGTGCGTCATATTTGACTCGGCACTCCCCTGCCACATATCACCTGCAGAGATGAGAATCATGTTTTCTTCTCTCTGGCGGGCTTTTTCCAAATAGGTCGTCATTTCATCTACTCCTGGATGTCCCTCTCCATCTGCAAGTTTTCCATGCAAGTCATTGATACTATAAAAGTCGACATAAACAAAAATCGTTTTTTCACATCGATCACAAAACGCATCTTTGTCTTCATCTATGTGCTGGATACACTCTCCATTTGCCCCTGCATTCGTATCTTCCCCTGAATGATTAGAGCATCCTGCCAAAAGAAAGACTAACATTAATAAAAATATACTATACCATTTTCTCATTTTTTAATACCCTGCCTGTGCGGCTTCGTTCTTTACAATTTTCACGATACGGCTTGTACCCAGTCGAGACGCTCCTAACGCGATGAATTTTTCTGCATCATCCATAGAAGAGATGCCACCCGCCGCTTTGATTTTTACATTTGGTCCTACATGCTTTGCAAACAATTCTACATCTGCAAACGTAGCGCCTGCTGTAGAAAATCCAGTGGATGTTTTGATGAAATCTGCCCCTGCTTCGGTTACGATTTCACACATCTTAATCTTTTCTTCGTCGGTCAAAAGACATGTCTCAATAATGACCTTTAAGATATGTTCTTCGCAAGCCTCTTTGATGGCTTTGATTTCATTTAATACATACTCATATTCTCCAGCCTTAAGCATGCCCACGTTGATTACCATATCAATTTCATCTGCACCGTTTGCAAGTGCATCCTTGGTTTCGTAAACTTTTACCGCTGTTGTATAGTTTCCATTTGGAAACCCAATTACAGTACAAATCTTACATTTGTCTCCTACATAATCCTTTGCCTGTTTTACATAACAGGTAGGAATACATACCGATGCCGTTTCATACTGGATTCCATCATCACAAATGCCTTTGATTTCTTCCCAGGTGGCTGTTTGAAGTAATAAAGTATGATCGACAAGTGCTAAGATATCCTTTTGCTTCATGTTCTGTGCTCTCCTATTTTCTCTATGTCTTGCAATATCTCGAAGATTTATTCTGCCGCTTCTAATGCAATCTTCATCATTGCAGTAAAAGCATTCTGTCTTTCTTCTGCCGTAGTTTCTTTCCTTGATACAAAGCAGTCAGAAATCGTTAAAATACACGCTGCTTTTTTGCCTAATACATTTGCGTTGTGGAACAGTGCAAAGCTTTCCATCTCTACACACATTGCACCATGATTTTCTGGATAACGTGTATAGCTTCCGCGATTTGCATCCTGATAAAATACATCGCTAGAATGAATACGAGCAACCTTACATGGAATGTCTAATTTTTCTGCAGCAGCAATGATTCTTTCATTTACTTCTTTTGATGGATACATGACATCGTCTTCACAGCCATTCTGTGTCTTGGCATAGTTTGATTCGCTGTAAGCACTTTCTGCCAATACAACATCATATACATCCAAATCTGCTACATAGGAACCTGCCGAACCTACACGAATAATGGTTTCTACGCCATACATAGAAAACAATTCATATGAATAAATACCGATACTTGGCATACCCATTCCACTTGCCATAACTGAAATCTCTTTTCCATTATATGTTCCTGTGTATCCCAATACATTTCTAACTGATGTCACTAGTTTTGGATTCTCTAAAAAGTTTTCTGCAATAAATTTTGCTCTTAAAGGGTCCCCTGGCATAAGCACTGTCTTCGCAAATGCGCCGTTCTCTGCCCCATTGTGTGGTGTTGCCATAAACACATCCTCCTATTAATATGATATGAATTTATTATACCACAAAAATAGTTTTTGGAAATAGAAAAAGAAACAAGTCCCCTAGATGCAATCTTTCTAAAAACTTAATAAAAATTTGTAAAACCTGCTAAAATTCAAGCATTCGAAATCTTGCAGGTTTCACAAAGATTTTTTTATTTTTTGCATTTTTCTTGCCTAATCAAAATCATCACTGTATGATATACGCAAGCAGACAAATGATAC
>JAGBEZ010000146.1 GCA_017936725.1 Agathobacter sp. | reverse complement strand
ATTTGCCACTTAAACTGGGTACGGTATCCTGCATTGACCGTGTGGTTCTGTCGGTAGAAAAACTTTCAAAAAAAAATATGGAAGTTTTTTGGAAGATTGCGCCGAAATTAGGACTTTTACCAGAACAGTTTATGGTGATTGACCACAAAGAGAGTTTTTATTATTTTGCTTTGAGTCAGCCAGAGTCTCTTTGGATTCATGATGTGTATCTTTTTGAAAACGATGGTAAGAATATTTTCTATTATGGTTTAAAACGTAATACGCGTACCAAGCCACAGGTCGTTTCGATACGCGAGAGTATCAAAAATCCAATCGAAGAAAACAAAGATCAGGAGTTTTTTACTATCCTGCAAAGAGCTTTTGAAAACCAAATCGTGTCAACGGTATATTTGGTGGGAGAAGGGTTTGAAGGTGGCTGGATGAAAGATTCGCTGACCTTCCTTTGCAGAAACAGGCGTGCATTTTTAGGAAATAATCTATACAGCAAAGGCGCTTGTTATGCGGGCTTTGTCCGGGAATACAATGATGATTGGAAATGCATCTATATGGGCGAAAATGAGATGAAGTTTAATTTGAGCCTTAAGGTGCGAGATAAAGGTAGTTTGGCGTTTTATACACTAATTAGTGCTGGGAAAAACTGGTTTGAAACAAAGGGCGAATGTGATGTTATCTTGGCTGGCAACGCAGAAATTGATTTTTGGAAACAGCTTCCAAATAGCCGCGAGGCCGTGATAGAGACATTAGAACTTACCGATTTACCAAACAGACCAGATAGAACAACAAGACTTCGTATCACTGCAACGCCTGTGTCGGATGAAAAAATCGAGGTTCAGATTCAGGATTTGGGCTTTGGTGAAATCTACAAAAGTACAGATAAAACGTGGAAATATATGATGACAATGTAACGGAGGCTATATGGGTGAACTTTTCATATGCAATGAACCGATAGCTGCTTTGCCTTACTATATCGAAGGAATTTCATGGAATGTATATTCTATAGAAGAATTGTGTTATTACATTGAGCATAATACATATCTTTTAGAAAAGGATTTCATGACAGAGGAACTTTGTACATGGATTGGCAAAGAGGTAAAAAATTTAAAATTGGCTGAGAGACTCCGTGACATTATGCGTATGGAGGGAAGTCTTTCGGAGTTCGTATTAGTTCTTTTAGTAGAGTGTGGTTATTGCTCAAAAGAAACCATAAAAGAGGTTGTACGTATTTTGCAGGAAATGGAAGAAATGTCCGACTTTGAATGCAGCAAACTACGTGCGGACCGTTTGATGGAAAAAGAAAAATATCTCAGCAGTATCTATGAATATAGAAATTTACTGGACTCGAACGATGCAGGAGAACAGAGTAAAGAACTGTTAGGAGCCATTTGGCACAATCTGGGTACGGCTTATGCAAGATTGTTTTTGTTCCAGGAAGCAATTAGCTGTTACGAAAAGGCATATGCATACAATGCAAATGTGGAGTCATTAAAAGAATGCTTAATGGCATATGGTTGTATGCAGGATGAAGCCGGTTTCGATCAAGCAGTTTTGACATATCAAGTGCGTCCAGAACTTGTGCAAAGCATCCAAAATGAAATAGCACTTGCTCGTAAAAGTGCAGAAGTAGAGAGATTTGAAAGTAGATTAGATGAGATTGCTGCCACAAATATAAAAGGACAAAGAAAGCAGTATCAAACAGCAGTTTCAGACATTATCTATAACTGGAAGGAAGAATACAGAAGAATATGTAAAGTATAAAAGAGGAGCAAATGCTCCTCTTTTTGCATATCTTATATTGTATTAAGAATAGAGGAGATTTATGTATGGGAAATAATTTAAACTGTGATAGTTGTTCAGATAATTCCAGAAACAGGATGCATCAGCGTGAAATGATGAATCAAAGAGAGATGATGTATCAGCGCAATATGCGCATGGACAGAAAGCAGATGAACAATAGAAGTGGAAATTGTGGCTGTGATGCATGTGATACTTGTCAAAATACAAGAGTAAACGATAACTGCGACAGAGGCTGTGAGAGAAACCGCAATCGCTGTGATGAAGATTGTAGCAGAGGCCGTGATATGCTCTATGGTATACCGCTTGCGATGGGATATGTACCATGGCAGAACTTTGAATGTACCTATGAGCCAGCTCAGGCGTTACAGGCTGGTACAATTTTTCCAGAACTCGACAAACCGTTTTATGGAAGAAGGGGGTTGCGTTTATGAATAGAAAGCAGATGTTAGAATGGGTACAGGCGCTGGGATTCGTAGTTGTAGATATGCAGCTTTATCTTGATACGCATCCATGTGATGAAGAGGCTTTGGCTTACTACAAAGCTGCAGTAGAAAACTATAAGAATGCAAAGAAAAAATATGAGGAACATTTTGGACCTCTTACGGCAGTAGAATCTTTAGATTGTGATAGATGGGCATGGGCAGATACACCATTGCCATGGGAAGGAGTGAGATAATTTATGTGGACTTATGAAAGAAAATTGCAATATCCAGTAAACATTACCAGACCAAATCCAGCCATGGCAAAATTTATTATGAGTCAGTATGGTGGACCAGATGGTGAAATCGCAGCTTCGATGCGATATCTTTCACAGAGATACAGTATGGATAACAAAAAGGTAGCAGGCCTTTTAACTGACATCGGTACGGAGGAACTTGCGCATATGGAGATGATCGCAGCGATTATTCGTCAGCTCACAAAGGGCTGTAGTGCAGAGGAATTAGAGGCTTCTGGACTTGGTGCTTATTATATCGACCATACTGGCGGTATCTGGCCACAGGCAGCAGGAGGCATTCCATTTAATGCCTGTGAATTCCAGAGCAAGGGTGACCCTATCACCGATCTTTTCGAAGACTTAGCGGCAGAGCAGAAGGCACGTAGCACTTATGATAACATCCTTCGTCTTGTAAAAGATAATGAAGTTGCAGACCCTATCCGTTTCCTTCGTGAACGTGAAATCGTTCACTTCCAGAGATTTGGCGAAGGTCTTCGTATGTATCAGGAAGAGTTGGATAGCAAGAACTTCTATGCGTTCAACCCTTCGTTTGATAAATAAACTTAATGGAAATGATTATGGAATCCACGACATGCATGTGTCGTGGATTTTTACTATGATTACTGTTTTTGTTCCTAATCAAAGTTGACAGTATACTCCTGAGGGAGTATACTAAAGGTAGTGGAGGTGCAAT
>JAGBEZ010000012.1 GCA_017936725.1 Agathobacter sp. | reverse complement strand
CTCGCTTTTGTTTGGTCTTATGCATGGTACAATTATTTGGATACTATATGCATTTGTGCTAGGAATGATTATGACATGGATATTTGAAAGATATCAGTCATTGGTTGCAAATATTATTTTCCACCTTTCATTTAATGCAATGGGAATGCTACTCCCTATGATTCCAGAGCGTGCAGAATTTATTATTTGGATACTATTTGTTGCAAGTATCGTGGGTTGTGTGTTAATGTTTAAACAGATAATAAAGGTAACAGGGAGAGAGGAGGTTTTAGATGAAAATCAATAAAAAGGCAGTATTTGGTTTCTTTTTAGGAGTAATAATTTGCGAGATATTATATGCTATCATAAAAGCAATAGTTTAAAACCCATGAAAAGGTCACCTAACTAGAAGGTGACTTTTTTCATGGGTTTTGTTTGCGTTAGCCTTGTTGATATGCTAGAATGGAAAAGATTAAAAATATGGAGGAAAATATGAGTTTACCAAAAGATCCAGTTATGTTACTTAGCGTGGTTAACACCAAGCTTCGCGATTTCTATCCAAACTTAGAAGAACTCGCCGCAGCAGAAGGTGTAACCGCAGAAGAGATAATACAGAAACTAGCAACAATCAACTATACTTACGACAAAGAACGCAATTTGTTCTCGTAATGAATTGTGTTGATAAAGTACGCCTCGAGCCGTTCTACACTCATACGCGAGGCGTAATATGCGAAGGAGAATATATTATGATCACAAATTGCGACTTTTGCGCATACAACGAATATGATGAAGAAGACGAAGAATACTACTGCTCCGTAAATATGGACGAGGATGACATGGCGCGTTTTATCCAAAGCAGCTACAAATCCTGCCCTTATTTTAAATCCGGAGATGAATATCAGGTGGTCCGTCACCAGATGTAGTTTTCAAATATAAAAGATTGATAAAACTTCATGAACGAAGGTTGATTTCACTACGAAAGTTATTTATAATAGAGTACTGTACATTAGAAAAATGGAGGAAATATGAGTAGTTCAAACGAATATAACAACCCAGAATTTGGACCGGAAAACAATAGTCCAAATGGGAATGGAAATAACGGAAACAACGGAAATGGCAATAATGGAAATAACGGAAATAACGAAAACAACGGCAATGGTTCCAAGAAGCCAAATCCGATGACAGCTTTAGTGTTTGTTTTGTTTACACTAGTAGCGCTTTTTGTCATGTCATTTTTTGTGGAGAGTACCGCGAGTGCGAAAAACAAGGAAAAAACCTATACAGAGTTTTTAACAGAATTAGAAGATGGAAACATTAAAAGTGTAGAATATGACAATTATCAGATTAATTATACTTTGGTAAAGGATAAAAAAGCGAAAAAGGGTCAGGAGATTACTTATTACACAGGATATATCGAAGATCCAGAGTTGATTCAGTCTATGAAGACCATGGTTACTAAAGATGGAGACAAGATCGAAGTAAAGCGTAAGGTGCCAGATACGACCTCGGCTATCATTCTCGAGGCAGTTGGCTGGATTCTTCCTCTTGTACTTATGTGGATTCTTTTAAGCTTCCTTATGAAGAAAATGAGTGGTGGAGCCATGGGTGTTGGCAAGTCCACAGCCAAGGTTTATGTAGAGAAGACCACAGGTGTTACCTTTAAGGATGTAGCCGGTCAGGATGAAGCAAAAGAGTCTTTACAGGAAATGGTAGACTTTTTACACAATCCTGCGAAGTACAAAGAAATCGGTGCTAAGCTTCCAAAGGGCGCACTTTTAGTAGGCCCTCCAGGTACTGGTAAAACACTTTTGGCGAAAGCTGTGGCAGGAGAAGCAGGAGTACCATTCTTCTCTTTGGCAGGTTCTGATTTCGTAGAAATGTTCGTTGGTGTAGGTGCTTCCCGTGTAAGAGACTTGTTCAAGGAAGCCGAGAAGATGTCACCATGTATTATATTCATTGATGAAATTGATGCTATCGGTAAGAGTCGTGATTCAGGCCGATTTGCTGGCGGCAATGATGAGCGCGAGCAGACCTTAAACCAGCTCCTTGCGGAGATGGATGGTTTTGATACTTCAAAGGGTATCCTCATCTTAGCGGCGACCAACCGCCCAGAGGTATTGGATAAAGCGTTGCTTCGTCCAGGCCGTTTCGACAGACGTGTTATCATAGATAAACCAGACTTAAAGGGTCGTTTAGAGACACTTAAGGTACATTCTAAGGATGTAAATATGGACGAAACCGTAGACCTAGACGCACTTGCTTTGGCTACGGCAGGTCTGGTAGGTGCTGACCTTGCAAATATGATTAACGAAGCAGCTATTTTGGCAGTAAAGGCAGGCCGCAAGTTTGTAAATCAGCATGACTTGTTCGAAGCCTTTGAACTTGTAGCGGTAGGCGGAAAAGAAAAGAAAGACCGCGTAATGAGCGAGAAAGAACGTAAGATTGTAGCATATCACGAAGTAGGTCATGCTTTGGTTTCTGCTCTTCAAAAGGACACGGAGCCAGTACAGAAGATTACGATTGTACCACGTACGATGGGTGCACTTGGATATACACTTCAGACTCCAGAAGAAGAAAAATATTTAGAAACAAAAGATGAGTTGATTGCTAAGATTACGATTTACATGGCAGGACGTGCAGCAGAAATGCTTAAGTTCAACTCGGCAACCAGTGGTGCAGCAAATGATATCGAAAATGCGACGCGTATTGCACGTGCGATGATTACCATGTTTGGTATGTCAGACCGCTTCGGTATGATGTGTCTTGCTACGGTTGAGAATCAGTATTTGAGTGGAGCAGCAGGTCTTATTTGCGGGGAAGATACCGCAGGTCAGATTGATGAAGAAGTACTTGCAATGATCAATCAGTGCTATGCAAACGCATACCAGTTATTAGAAGAAAACAAAGAAATTTTGGATAGAATCTCCGAATATCTCTTCGAGAAAGAAACCATTACAGGTAAGGAATTCATGAAGATGTATCGTGAGATGAAAGGTATCCCGGAACCAGAGGAAGAATCTGCGGCAGACAAATTGCAGGCGTCTATTTTTGTGGACGAGGATTAAAATAAAAGAGGATTCATATGTTTGATTTACAGGATGAATTAAAAAAACTCCCGGATTTACCGGGAGTTTATATTATGCATGACAAATCTGATGCGATTATCTACATTGGTAAGGCTATAAGTCTTCGAAAACGTGTGCGTCAGTATTTTCAGCCAAGCCATAATGAAGGCATCAAGAAAAAACAGATGGTGGAACATATTGCACGCTTTGAATACATCATCACCGATTCGGAGTTAGAGGCACTGGTATTAGAATGTAATCTGATTAAAGAGCATACACCAAAATACAATACCATGCTTCGTGATGACAAGTCCTATCCATATATTCGTGTGACGCTAGGCGAGGATTTTCCACGCGTACTGTTTGCTCGCCAGATGAAAAAAGATAAGTCGCGCTATTTTGGACCTTATACGAGTGCAGGGGCAGTAAAAGATACGATTGATCTGATTAATAAAATATACAGGCTTCGTACCTGTAACCGTATTTTGCCAAGAGATATTGGATTAGAAAGAGCCTGTTTAAATTATCATATTCATCAGTGTGAAGCACCTTGTCAGGGTCTCATCAGTAAGGAAGAATATTCCAAGAAAATCCAGGGTGTTTTGGAATTTTTAAATGGAAATTATGGACCGGTGATTCGTGATTTGGAGACGAAGATGAATCAGGCGTCCATGGATATGGAGTTTGAAAAAGCGATTGAATACCGTGAACTTTTATCCAGTGTGAAACAGATTGCTCAGAAGCAGAAGATGACACATACGGATGGGGAAGATAAAGATATCATAGCGCTTGCAGCAGATGATGTTGATGCGGTAGTACAGGTGTTTTTTATCCGCGGTGGGAAATTGATAGGCCGCGACCATTTTCATGTGCGTGTGGGAACGGACGAAACGAGAGGCGATATTTTATCGACGTTTATCAAGCAGTTTTATTCGGGAACGCCGTTTATCCCAAGAGAAATCCTTTTACAGGAAGCTGCGCATGACCATGAAATCTTAGCAGAGTGGCTGAGCAAAAAGCGTGGCACGAAGGTAAGTATTCATACGCCACAAAAAGGTATGAAAAATAAACTGGTGGATTTGGCGGCGCGTAATGCGCAGATGGTATTAGACCAGGATAGAGAGAAGATAAAGCGTGAGGAAGGACGTACGATAGGCGCTGTAAAAGAAATTGAAGGCCTTTTAGGGATAAAAGGATTAAATCGTATGGAAGCCTTCGATATCTCCAATATCAACGGATTTGAAACCGTAGGCTCTATGGTGGTATATGAAAAGGGAAAACCAAAGAGAAGCGATTACCGTAAGTTTAAGCTTCGCACGATTACAGGACCGGATGATTATGCATCGATGCACGAGGTATTAACCAGACGATTCCTGCATGGTATGGAGGAGCAAAAAGAGTTAGAAACTCATAATCTTCCAGAAGAAGTAGGTTCGTTTACTCGTTTTCCAGACATTATCCTTATGGACGGTGGACGCGGACAGGTAAATATCTGTCTTCAGGTATTAGAGGAATTAGGCTTAGATATTCCAGTTTGCGGTATGGTAAAGGATGACAATCACCGCACCAGAGGTTTGTATTTCAATAACGTGGAGATTCCGATTGATCGGCATGGAGAAGGCTTTAAACTGATTACACGTATTCAGGATGAAGCCCATCGATTTGCGATTGAATATCATCGAAGTCTTCGAAGCAAGTCGCAGGTGAAGTCCGTCCTGGATGACATACCAGGTATTGGACCAACCAGAAGAAAAGCGCTTATGAAAAAGTTTCAGTCTTTGGAAAATATCCGAAACGCATCCGTTGAAGAACTTCTAGAGGCAGAAGGCATGAATCTGCGTAGTGCTGAGGCGGTATATGACTTTTTTCATCAAAGCAAAGAACTAAAACCGACAGAAGGATAAATGTATAGCGGACCGCTCAAAAGGTGTAGAAAAAGGTTATAAAATATGGTAAAATATCCATAAGTATGGGCGCTTTTGCGCTTGACCAAAGAGGAGGTACATCCCATGAATAAAAATGGTGTAAGTGTTTCCAAAATCGTCGAACGATTGGATTTAAAAGTTTTTACGGATAATATCGATTTAAAAAAACGTAGAATTACACGTTCCGATATTAATCGACCAGCGATTCAGCTGGCAGGTTATTTCGTGCACTTTGATAGTTCGCGTGTACAGGTTATCGGAAACGTAGAACACTTTTATGCAAAACAGCTGGAGGCGGAAAAGAGACTCGAAATCTACAAAGAGCTCTTAAGCTATGATATTCCATGTATTATTTTTTGTAGAGAGTTTGTTCCAGATGACGATTTTTTGCAATTAGCAGAAAAAAATGGAATTCCACTGTTAGGAACGGATAGAAAAACATCTGAGTTTACCGCAGAGCTAATTTACGCCCTTGGTGAACTTTTGGCACCTTGTATTACCATTCACGGGGTACTAGTAGACGTATACGGTGAAGGCGTTTTGATTACAGGTGAAAGTGGAATCGGTAAGAGTGAAGCGGCACTGGAACTGGTACGACGCGGCCATCGTCTGGTATCGGATGACGTAGTAGAAATTCGTCGAATCAACGATCACACCTTGATGGGAATGGCACCAGATATTACGAGAAACTTTATCGAACTTCGTGGTATCGGTATTGTGGACGTTAAGTCCCTATATGGTGTAGAGTGTATCCGTGAAAAGCAGGAAATTGATTTGGTCATTCACCTTTCCGAGTGGAAAAAAGATGCGGAGTATGACCGTATGGGCTTAGAGGATGAGCATATCGAATATCTTGGAAACAAAGTCGTATGTTATTCCGTTCCAATTCGTCCAGGACGAAACCTGGCTGTTATTTGTGAGACTGCAGCGGTTAACCACAGACAAAAGAAGATGGGTTATCATGCAGCACAGGAACTCTACCGCAGAGTACAGGAAAACTTAATCAAAAATCGTGAAGAAGAATAGAAAGAGGATATAAAACTATGGAAAGAAAAAATGCGTGGTTAAAATACCCACAGGGAGAAAAAAGAGACGAGGTTTTTGCATTTGCAGAAGACTATCGTAAATTTATCAGTATTTGTAAAACAGAACGTGAATGTGCGACCTATATTTATGATTTGGCAAAGGCCGCAGGCTTTGAAGATTTAGACGAAGCCATCGCAGCGGGCAAAATCTTAAAGGCTGGCGATAAAGTAATGGCAAACAACATGGGAAAAGGCCTTGCAATGTTTATTTTAGGTGAAAAGAACTTGGAAGAAGGTATGAACATTTTAGGTGCACATATCGATTCTCCTCGTATCGACTTAAAGCAGGTGCCAATGTTTGAAGATACAGATATGGCGATGCTCGATACTCACTATTATGGTGGAATCAAAAAGTATCAGTGGGTGGCACTTCCACTTGCTTTACATGGTGTAATTTGTAAAAAAGATGGAAGCATTGTGAATGTAAATATCGGCGACAAGGCAGACGATCCAGTATTCGGTATCAGCGATTTACTCATCCACCTTGCAGGAGATCAGCTCGGAAAAACTGCTTCCAAGGTGATTGAAGGCGAAAGTTTAGATGTTCTTATCGGCAGCATTCCAATGGCAGAGGAAGATGCAGAAGAAGTAAAAGAAAAAGTAAAGGGAAATATCCTTCGTATTTTAGAAGAAACCTATGGCGTAGAGGAAGAGGATTTCCTTTCTGCAGAAATAGAAGTTGTTCCAGCTGGTGATGCAAGAGATTATGGCTTTGACCGTAGTATGATTATGGGATATGGACATGATGACAGAGTATGTGCTTGGCCATCTTACAAAGCAATGTTGGAAATCGATGTACCAGAATATACAAGCGTATGT
>JAGBEZ010000011.1 GCA_017936725.1 Agathobacter sp. | reverse complement strand
CTGTTCCAAAACCGGTGCTTCCGCATTCTATATCAACACCATCGCTGGTGGCACAGGTCATGTACCAGAAATACGCAATGGGACTGCCACTGGCACGACAAGAACGGGATTGGTTCCGGATGGGACTGGTATTGCCTAGAAATGATATGGCAAACTGGGTGATTCGATGCAGTCAGGAATGGCTGACTCCGATATATGATAGAATCCGCGAGAAGCTTATGGAATGTCAGGTGCTCCACATGGATGAAACCAGAATCCAGTGCAACAAAGAAGAAGGCAAAAAAGCCAGCAGCGATTCTTTCATGTGGGTAATCCGAAGTGCTGCTTGTGAAGATATAAAGGCAAGCTTCTTCCATTATTCTCGAACTCGAAACGGTGATATTGCCAAGAGACTTCTTGAGGAGTTTGACGGATACCTGATCACGGATGCGTATGCCGGTTACGAAAAGGTGCAGAATGTAACACGCTCGCTTTGTTGGTCACATGCACGTCGCTACTTTATTGAAAGTATTCCTTTAGACAGTAAAGGCAAGGAGATTTCCGGGTCAAAAGGTGCGGAAGGTCGCGGATATATCGACTTATTATTTAAAGTTGAAGATGAAATAAAATCTCTTTCCCCTGAGGAAAAGAAACAGAAGCGCCAGGAGGCATCACGCCCAATCCTTGACGCCTTTTGGTCGTGGGTTGAAGAAACCTCAGCACTTCATACCACAAATACGAAGCTGACAGAGGCATTGACATATGCCACCAACCAAAAGAAATATTTAGAAACATTCATGGAAGACGGTAGACTTCCAATCTCAAACAATTTATGCGAAGCAAACATCAAGCCATTTGCAACAGCTCGCCGTGCTTGGTTGTTTGCTGATACACCAAAAGGTGCAACTGCCAATGCCGTATTATATACACTGGTAGAAAGTGCTCGAATCAACGAGCTGGATGTTTTTACATATCTTAAATATCTTCTAACTGAAATGCCTAACAATCAACATCTGGAGCATCCGGAAATCATTGACAACTACCTGCCATGGTCAACGTCGCTGCCGGAAGAATGCAGATTGAATTATAAGAATAAAAAGTGCCTCAAAAAATAGTGCAGGTATAAAAGCAGATGTTCTGCTACATTACACTACGCCATCTTATTAGGCACATACATAATAAATAAGGATAAAACAAGAAACTCTGGAGAATTTAGGCTCTAAAATAAATGTTGGGGTGGATGATTTTAAATAATCATCTACTTCAACATTTTTTCGTTTATAATAAAAAGAAAAACCTCCCAGTGCCAGTCGCCAAACTAATCACTAGGAGGTACATTACAAATGCATAGTCATTATACCAACAAACTCTTAAATATTGAAGATGTAATTATCAAAAAAATCGGACATGCGGATACTTATGTGGAAATCTACTTAGAAACCAAGCCGCGCGAACAAACTTGTCCCTGCTGTGGTGCTACAACTAAACGTATTCATGATTATCGTTATCAAACCATCAAGGACTTACCTTTTCAGTTAAAACATTGTTATCTGGTTTTACGCAAAAGACGATATGTGTGTAAGTGTGGAAAACGGTTTTATGAAATCTATAGTTTCCTTCCTAGATACTTTCAAAGAACTTCTAGACTAACTGCTTTTATCGCTTCTTGTTTACACAGTTCACAAAGCATCAAGGAAACTGCAAGGCAAACCAATGTTTCTACCGCTACTGTAGGAAGAGTTTTGGATACCATTTCTTACTCTAGAAGAAAGTTCTCGACTACATTATCTATTGATGAGTTCCGCGGAAATGCTTCTACCGGTAAATTCCAATGTATTCTGGTTGATCCAATAAAACATAAGGTTCTAGATATTCTTCCAGACAGAAAACACAATCACTTGACGTCCTACTTTTCTTCCATCCCCAAAGATGAAAGACATCGGGTAAAACACTTTGTTTGCGATATGTGGAAACCATATGTAGAAATGGCTCATACATACTTTCCGAATGCCGAAGTTATCATTGATAAATATCACTTCATCAGGCAAACCACGTGGGCTATTGAAGGTGTTCGTAAAAGATTGCAAAAAACAATGCCTGCACGTCTAAGAAAGTATTACAAACGAAGTAGAACCTTGATTTTAACAAGATACCACAAACTCAAGGATGAAAACAAAGCTGCTTGTGATTTAATGTTTCTATACAATGATGACTTGCGAAGAGCTCATTTTTTAAAAGAAAAATTTCACGAACTATGTCAGAATCCCAAGTACTCTGAACAACGAAGAGACTTTTTTGATTGGATTAAAATGGCCGAATCTTCTGGCCTAAAAGAATTCGAGAAAGTTGCCAAAACCTACCGCACTTGGTCCAAAGAAATCCTGAATGCTTTTAAATATTCACATATAACAAATGGTCCAACCGAAGGTTTTAATAATAAAATAAAAGTTCTGAAACGTACATCATATGGAATTAGAAATTTCCACCGTCTCAGAACACGTATTTTTCTTGTAACTAATTAATTTTAATAGACTGGCACTGGAAGGTCTGTTTGCCATGCAACAAAACAGTTACTTTTACATAGCAACACTAAAATGCCTTCAAACGCAACAATGGAGCGGGATTCGTTAAAATCCCACCCCAACTATTGACTTAGAACCAAAAGAGAGACGGAAATATTAAAATCCGTCTCACTCTAATTAGATAATTCTTTGCTATTTTAACTGAATTGTATTCTTTAAAATCTCTCCATCTTCCACACGATTAATCGAATCGATAATCTCTTTTACAGAATCTTGGTCAGGTGTCATTACAAAACTTTCCGTATCCGGCATGGTATATGTATAATTGCTTGTAACGGTACCGGTGGCCACCTTGGAAACGCGGTTAAAACGTCCACCTTCCAACATCTGTTTCTTTATCAATTCCTGCACTTCATACTTGGTCAGAT
>JAGBEZ010000145.1 GCA_017936725.1 Agathobacter sp. | reverse complement strand
TATTAAAATCAGCAAGATACAAAATGCTTTTTTATCCACACCAATATTTTCTTTTATCATCAAGCAATTTGTAACCATCAAATGCAGACCCGTTGCTAAAACAATTCCAACCACACAAGGTTTTAGTCCCTGCAAAATTGCTTTGAAGTATTTATTGTCTGTAAGATTTTTTAAAATGGCTGTTACTAGTAGAATCACACAAAAAGATGGGAACACCACCCCAAAGGTTGCTACCACAGAACCGAAAAATCCCGCCTGCGTATTTCCTACGTATGTTGCCATATTTACCATAATAGGACCTGGTGTACTCTCGCTTACCGCAATCATATAGGTCAGATATTCTTCACTCATCCACCCATGAGACAACACCACATCTCGAATCAAAGGAATCGCACCATACGCTCCACCAAAGGAAAACAAACCTACTTTTAAAAATGCTAAAAGCAGCTCTAAGAAAATCATGCTTTGCCTCCTTTCTTTGACTCCTGGATGACAAAACGAATCAAGCTAACCAATGCCGCCACAAGCATCATGCTAATCGTGGAAAGCTTCCACGAAAATAAATTCACAAAAAACATTGCCACAAAAGAACACGCCATAATGAATCTTGGAAAAGTCTTAGGTGACATCTTTTTTAGCATAGTGAAACCGGCATTAAAAATCAAAATGCCGACAGCTACTTTAATCCCCATAAAAGCATTTGCAATGAGCGGAATCTCTAAAAAATCATCCAAAAAAGTAGATATTATAAATATTATAGTAAACGATGGAACGACTACACCAAAGGTTGCTGCTATCGCTCCCCACACGCCTGCTATCTTATATCCTACGAAGGTCGCACAATTAATTGCGATAGGTCCAGGTGTAGACTCCGCGATTACCGTAATATTCATCATCTCATCATGCGTAATCCATTTTTTCTTTTCTACACAACTAGTCTCGATAAGAGAAATCATCGCATATCCACCACCAAAGGTGAATAGCCCAATCTTAAAAAAGTTTAGGAACAATTCCAATACCAAGTTCATCCTTTTGTAACTCACTCTCCTACTACGACTTCTTCCAACTGTTCTTCCAGCTCAATACGGCGTTTCATACGGTCGTCACGCATATCCTTTAACAAATTGATGGTTGCGGTAATCTGGCTACGTGTAGCATCTGCCCGTGTCATAGAATTTGCAATCTTCTCTTTGATATCCCAATCCATGAAAATATTATCAAAGAACCAATCTGCAAACTCCGAAAATTCATCCATCTCGATCTGTATATCACCTTCGATTTTTACATCTGCAAGCTCTGTCTTAAAACGTCGAAGTTCCTGTCTTAAATCTCCAATCAAATCCTGTGCCTCATGAATATGCTCCTGCTTTTGCATATCAATAAAAAAACTGTCGGTAAAGGTATCCAATTCTGCATAATTATGTGCTTCTTCCAATTCTCCTACAATCTTATCTACCAAATCAAATGCGTGGTATCCGACGTCTAACGCTTCTTCCAGTTCTACAATTTCCTGCGAGAGATCTTCCATCTGTTTTTCCAAAATAATTACTTCATGAGCACGGTGAGAGGCCTCTTGTTTGAGAGAATTCTTTTTCTGTTCCAGTAAGTGCTCATACTCTTTTTCAATTCCTTCCAGTTTCTCCAAATCTTCTTTACAGATTTCTAAATCATATATAATTCCCTGCAAATCCTGCTGAGCAGCATCGTATTTCATTGCTGCCACATACGCCTCCTGACGTTCTTGTGAAAGTTTTTCTTCTTTTGTTCCAGACAAAGTAAAGAACAACGCCTTAATGGTTTTCCCTTCTAACTTGTCTACATCCAGTTGTTCTTTCTTCTTGATTTTTCCCAATTCAGAAGCTTTTTTCGCTGCTTCTTCCCTCTGTCTCTCGAGTTCCATTTCCATACTTTTTAAATGCTTCTTCTGTAATTTCTGTCTATGTAATTCCTTTAATCTTTCGTCAAAATATGTCATAAAAGAGCCCTCCTAACGTAATATCTACATGTATGCGATTTGCCTTGGCATTCCATCTCTACAATCTCCAAATATCTCCATTTGGCATTCTGCACATCTGTCCATCGAATCGCTCGATTTCCTCGCCTGTCTCCCAATCACGCACCACAACCTGTTCGTGATAATTATAATCTGGCTCAGGATCTTCGAACCATTCACTGAAATACACCTTGTCTTCGTCACGGAACAAAAGCACCTGATGATCTTTTACTTTAAAAGTTTTTTTCTCAGGCCAAAGAATCTCTAAATCATGTTCCTCACTCTCACAACGATTTTCTTCACGAAGCAACATTACTGGCGCCACATCCAGTCTGAGATTATAGCAGTTTGGCACCTCGTCCAACGAAAGTTCCTTCACAACTTTTTGTTCAAAATCTTCTGTATTAAATTCCATTACCTGTAAAATTTTCTCTGTAAAATCCACTACCAAAAAGTAAAGCATATTGTTCCAAAACACTGGAGATTCCACATACACATTTTCCTTTGCCACAAATGGATAATATACCTGTCCATCTGGATAATGGATGAGTACACAGGTCATTCCTTCGTATACATTCCCCGCCTTTACAATTTCCTCTGCCTCATATAAATCGCAAAAAGAGTTTGTGGCAATTTTGCAGCAATACCATTCGCTAGTTCCTTCTATTCTTTCTGGGTACGCATCCTGTAATCCTTCAATTTTTATAAAATTCATATATACCCCCATATTTTTTCATATTTTTATATTTTTATTTTGTTTGCTCTACCAGTAATTGTCAACTATTGTTTCACATATTTTTTTCGGATTTGCACAAATTAAACGTTGTAAGGAGGTGAACAAAATGAGTAATTCAAACAACAACTCTAGTTCAAAAAAATCTGAAGCGATGAATCGTTTCAAACAGGAATGTGCCAACGAAGTAGGTGTAAACCTTAAAAGTGGTTATAATGGTGACTTAACATCTAGAGAAGCCGGTTCTATCGGTGGTGAAATGGTGAAAAAGATGATTAAACGCCAGGAAGAGCAGATGCAGTAATTAGATAGGTAAATTTTTAGTTTATCTAGGCTCTACGAAATGAGCCCAACTATAGATAAAGTGCACACGCTTTCGCTCTAAGCGGTTTCGTTGCGTTACTAAATTCGTGCATGAATGCACTCATTAAGTAACGACGACCGCTAAAGGTGCTTTTATCTATAGTTGGGCTCATTTCTTACATACTATAATTAATATAAAAATTAATCTATCTAATTACAGATAAAAATAAAAACCTAAATATTATAAATGATTCCCTTGCCAAGATTATCTGCGGTTGCATCGTCTACTAAATATCGAACGATTTCCAGTGCAAACGGAATCGCTGTTCCCATGCCTCGGCTTGTAATGATGTTGCCGTCTACGACTACTGCATCTTCACATATCTCTGCTCCTACCAGTTTTTCTTCAAAACCCGGATATGAGGTCGCCTTTTTTCCTTTTAAAAGTCCAGTCTCTCCTAAAACACTTGGAGCTGCGCAGATTGCAGAAACCAGTTTCCCTTTACAGTTAAAATCAATGATGGTCTGCAATACATATTTATTGGCACCTAAGTTTAAGGTTCCTGGCATACCACCTGGGAGCACGATGCCGTCTAACAAATCAAAATCCATAAATTCGGCTGGAATATCTGTCTGAAAATCAATTCCATGCGCACCTTTTACTAATTTCTCTCCTGTAATCGAAATCATGGCTACTTCAATGCCTGCACGTCTTGCAATATCTACTACGGTAAGTGCCTCGATTTCCTCACAGCCATCTGCCATAAAAACACCTAATTTTTTCATTTATATTACTTCCTCCAAACTCTATCTCTGACTTAATCTGCTATTATGATACTCACTTAAGTTTGTCACATCATCCCCAAACCAGTCTGGTGCAACGAAACTTTCTGCATCTTCTATGGATGCAAATTCCACCTCTACCATGCGAAGGGGTGCCAATGTTCCCTGAAAAATGTCCAACTCTGCGGTGTGCTTTTCATCTAACGGAATCAGATAGCGAATTTTATCAATCAATATTCCATCGATTTTAGGGAGCATATGTTCAAATGCTGCTGCCGTAAGCGAAAACTCATGCTCCTCTCTCGCCATCATCCCTTTCCCCTTATACGTCAAAAAATAATCCTCATTGCTGCGGCGAATACGTACAACAGGATTTGTACATAGATATCCCTGCGAAATATGTTTCTTTTCATACGCATCTAAATTTTCTGGCAAACTTTTTACTAAAAATTTTCTTTCGATTTCCATGTTTTTTCCTCTTGCATTATCTTAAACGATTCGTTTGCTCATAACGCTGTCTCGTCTGTATCGCATGCTTTAAATCCTCAAAGCGCTTTGCGGTCGGACCATCCTCAATCACCAAATCCAATACGACAGCCATATTGTCAATCATCGTATCCGTAATCTCATCACGCATGGTAAGCAGTATTTGGTATTTTCCCTCCAAAGTCTCCTCATCAAAAAACTTCATCATGCGGTCTTCAATGGACAGTTCCAAAGCAGGTGTTTCGATTTTTTCAAAGCGATACTTCTGCTTTACCTCCGGATATTTTTCGTGGTCTACCTCACTGACAAACATGTCCAAAGGTCTCGCACACACCATTCCCTCACCGTAAAGAGCCTGATAAATTACCAACTCCTCGCCTGTTTCTGAGTGATGTGCAATTGCGATAATCTTATAATTCTTGTTTTTAAAATGTCGGTAAACTTCACCGACAACTGGTCTGCGTTCCATTTTATTACCTCAACTTCTATATTTTTGCCGTTCTATCCATAAACTATGCCACACCATCGTTCGAAAAATCTGGCACATTAGAAGGAACGGTAAAACGACTAATCATATCCATGCCCTCTCCAACGAAATCACGTTCAAAACATAAATTGCCTTCGTATCCCTTTATCATCAAATCTTCAATACTTCCCAGCATATTTTCAGGCATTATATCTTCTGGATGATGATGTTCGGCTGAAGAAACTCTCTCGGAATGATTATGCTCCGCTTCCATGGTTTGAAGTGTCACATCTACTTTATCTTCTTCCGCATTTGCCTTTGCGCGCTGCAAAATCGTCGTATTGCGCGCCTCCATTCGAGAAGCGTACACCTGCTGCTTCGCCTCGCGATTTTCCTGCTGTCTATGCATATCTGCCTGCTGGAAATGTTCGTTTCTGGTCGGTTGCTGTCCCTGCTTTGACACATAATCTGACATATGTCTCTGCTCATATATTTCTCTAGGACTCATCTGGGCACGCTGTCTCGCTTTTTCTATATTTTCACGAGCCGCCTGCTGATATGTGCCATTCTTTTGGGCTCCACTTGACTGTCCTTCACTCGACTTCTTAACCGCTTTAATAATATA
>JAGBEZ010000144.1 GCA_017936725.1 Agathobacter sp. | reverse complement strand
TTAGTTGTTTTCATGCCATTTGCAGGTATGATTCCAATGCCGACCATTGCAGCGATTTTGTTTATGGTTGCTTATAATATGTCGGAGTGGAGACATTTTGTGCACTTGCTTAAAACGGCACCAAAAAGTGACATTATTGTATTGGTGCTTACCTTCGCGCTCACAGTAATGTTTGACCTTGTGGTTGCCATTGGAGTAGGCATCGTACTTGCTGCAATGCTATTTATGAAACGCATGAGCGAAGTAACAGATGTAGCAAGCTGGAAGTATATTGATGATGAAAATGATCCAGACAGCATCGATTTAAAGGTTGTACCAAAGAATACCGTTGTATATGAAATCAGTGGACCACTTTTCTTTGGTGCTGCGGATAAGATTTTGAATATCAAATTAAAAGAAAAATACGAAGTGTTGATTCTTCGTATGCGTAGCGTGACTGCACTTGATGCGACAGCATTGCACTTTTTGGAACAGTTTTGTGAAAAATGTGAAAAGAAGGGTATTAAGCTTATCTTGTCTCATGTCAATGAACAGCCAATGCATGCCCTACAAAAGGCGGGCTTTGACAAGCTGGTAGGAGAGGAAAATATCTGCGCACATATAGATGATGCATTGAAACGAGCATCGGAACTTACGATGTAAGATACAGTAAATTATATAGAACGCCGTTCATTTTTGGACGAGCGTTCTTTCTTTTTGCATTTTTGTGAAAAATGTGGAAAAAGTCTAAAAAATGAGAAAATTTGTTGAGATTTCTATGAAAATAATATAAAATACATGGTGGTAGACTGACTTGTCTGCCATGTTTGTGTGTATAAACATAGAAAGTAATGAAATGGAAAGCATGTTATTATGGTAGTTGATTTACAAAAACCAAGCATTTGGAAACGAGTTTCCGCATGGATGTTTGATATGTTGCTTCTGGTGATTGCCGTGGTTGGAATCGGTTTTCTGTTATCCGCTGTGACGGGATACAATGGTTTTAATCAGACCTTACAGAGTGCATATGATAAATATGAATTAGAATATGGCATTGAGTTTGAAATTACTGGTGAAGAGTATCGTGTCATGACAGAAGCGGAAAAGGAGAACTACGAAACGGCGTATCACGCGTTGATTGCTGATGAGGATGCGATGTTTGCATATAATATGGTACTGAATCTTACGATGATTATTGTTTCCTCGAGTATCTTTTTGGCATATTTATGTTTGGAATTTTTTGTTCCTTTGAAATTAAAAAATGGACAAACCATTGGAAAAAAGATATTTGGTGTTGGCGTTATGCGTACGGATGCTGTGCAGTTAACTACAATTCAACTTTTTATTCGGACGGTACTTGGGAAGTTCACGATAGAGACGATGATTCCTGTATATATCGTTATAATGATTTTCTTTAATATTATTAGTGTGGATGGAACGATTGTTTTAGTAGGACTTCTTATTATTCAGTTGGTTATGCTGTGCGTAACAAAAAATCGCAACGTCATTCATGATCTTTTGGCAGGAACTGTTGTGATTGATGTTTTTAGTCAGAAAATCTTCAAGGACCAAGAGGCCTTGTTAGAGTATATAAAAAAAGAACATAAGATGGGAGTAAAGTAGTATGAAAGTAGTATTACAAAACTTAACGAAAATTTTCCCTTCTCGTGACAAAAAGGCAGGAAGCGAAGTAGTAGCTGTAAATGACTTCACTTATGAGATTCCAGATGGAAAACTCATCGGTCTTTTGGGACCTTCGGGATGTGGAAAAAGCACCACTCTTTATATGATTAGTGGTCTTCAGAAGCCTAGCGGTGGAAAGATTTTCTTTGGAGATGATGATGTAACAGAACTCTCGACAGAAAATCGTGGCATTGGTTTGGTATTCCAGAACTATGCGCTTTATCCACATATGACTGTAAAACAGAATATTTTGTTCCCTTTGCAGAATTTAAAGGGTGCGGACAAGATGTCAAAGGAAGCCATGCAGGAACGTGCATATGAAGTAGCAAAGCTGGTACAGATTGATGACCTGATGGAGCGTAAGCCAAGCGAACTTTCTGGCGGACAGCAGCAACGTGTTGCGATTGCTCGTGCACTCGTAAAAATGCCTCGCGTTCTTCTTTTAGACGAACCACTTTCAAACCTTGATGCTCGTCTTAGATTACAGACTCGTGAAGAAATTCGTCGTATTCAGAAGGAAACAGGTATCACAACAGTATTCGTAACACATGACCAGGAAGAAGCAATGAGTATTTCTGACCAGATTGTAGTTATGAAGCTCGGCGTGGTTCAGCAGATTGGAGAACCACAGAATGTATATGACAACCCTACGAACCTTTTCGTTGCGAAGTTCCTCGGTACTCCACCTATCAACGTATTAAGCGGTAAAGTAGAGGGCGGAAAAGTATATATTGGAAAAGATGCAGTCCTTGAAGTGGCTAATGTACCAGATCAGGAAGTAATCGTTGGTATTCGTCCAGAGGGCTTTGATTTAAAAGAAGATGGCGCATTAGAATGTCAGCTTAGCAATGTGGAAGTTATGGGCCGCGATGTGAGCATCGTTTCCACAAATGAAGCTTCGCTCAATCCACTTGTTCGTTCAATTATTGATGCAGACAACAAAGTGGACCTTTCCAAGAAAACAGTTAGATACGATGTAAAACCACACAAACTCTTCTTATTTAATAAAGAAACCGAAGAGCGTATCTACTTTGAGGCAAAATAATATGGTAGATAGCAAACAGCAATGGAAAGCATGGCTCTACCTATCGCCAGCTATCGTCTTATTACTTGTTTTTACTGTTTGGCCCATTATAAATACAGTAGGAATGGCATTTATGGAAAACTACAGTAGCTTAAAAGCAGCTGCTGGGTATGAATTTGAAATTGGTATTGGAAACTTCCTTAAGGTTATCGAATACAAACGATTCCTTCAGTGTTTACAGAATACAGTAATTCTTTGTGTTCTGACCGTGCCTATTTCAACCTTACTTGCACTTTTGATTGCAGTGGCACTCAATTCGATTGGACCATTGCAGAAGATTTTGCAGACTATTTTCTTTTTACCTTATGTAACCAACTCTATCGCTATCGGTATGGTATTTGCAGCGATGTTCAATATGGTAGGTGGTTTCTATGGTACAGAAAATGAAATTATCGCTACAGCCGGAATTATCAATAATATTATTGAGTTTTTAGGATTTGAAAAAGTAAACTGGATTAACTACGGCTCCAGTTATGTAGCAAACATGACGGTTATGGTAGTGTATATTGTATGGAACGCACTTCCATTTAAGATTCTGATCTTACTTGGTGGTTTGCAGAGTATCAATAAACAGTACTATGACGCAGCGAAAGTAGATGGTACACCTAGAAGAAGAGTATTTACTCGTATTACGGTGCCTCTTCTTTCTCCAATGCTTGCATACGTTATCATCACAGGATTTATCGGTGGATTCAAAGAGTATACCAGTATCGTAGGTATCTTTGGTGAAAAGATGGGTCCAGCAGATGATGCAGGCAGACTGAACACGATGGTAGGATTTATCTATGATGCACTCAGTTCCAATAATCAGGGACGTGCGAGTGCAGCAGCATTAATCCTCTTTGCAATTATTCTCGTTGTTACCTTGATTAACAATAAGTTTATCAAGAAACACGTGCATTATTAGGAGGTGCTGTATATGTCAAAAGAAATCGTTACTATGAAAGAAAAAAATATGCAGCAGGTTACAGCAGGACAAAGGGTTGTAAAAGGCGGAGTGAAGTTTTTCACCTATGCATTTCTTATTCTGATGGCGCTTATTGTACTGTTCCCATTCTATTGGATGATTATTTCATCGCTTAAGACATTGGAAGAATACCGACTGAGCGTACCAACCTTCTGGCCACAGACCATTATGTTTAGTAACTATGCAGAAGCATTTACTACAGCAAATCTCGGTTCATTGTTTAAGAATACGTTGTTCGTTGGTGTGGTATCTACCTTATTATCACTGGTTATCACCGTACTTTGTGCATTTGCATTTGCAAGACTCGAGTTTAAGGGAAGAGATGCGTTGTTTGGACTTCTCCTTGCAACCATGATGATTCCAGGTGAGTTATTTACCATTACGAACTATGTTACAGTAGCTCAGCTTGGATGGATGAATACATTTACGGTACTTATCGTTCCATTCCTTGTAAGCGTGTTCTACATTTATCTGTTGAAGCAGAATTTCTTACAGATACCAAATGAACTTTATCTGGCAGCAAAGGTAGATGGTACCTCAGATATCAAATACCTTTGGAAGGTAATGATTCCATTATCTATGCCAACATTAATTTCGATTACCATTTTAAAGATGATGGGTGCTTGGAACTCCTACATCTGGCCACGTCTTGTTGCTAATGATGAAGCACACCGTATGATTACGAATGGTCTTCGAAATGCATTTACCGACACGACGGGCGATGTAAACTACCCAGTTCAGATGGCTGCGGTAGCTATCGTATCTGCACCACTCTTTATGGTATTTATTTTCCTTAGAAAATATATCATGGCGGGTGTAAGCCGAAGCGGTATCAAAGGATAATTAGACCAGCGATAGGAAATCGCAATCGTTAGTCTAACTATAAATTTTATTTCTCAACTTAAAGAAAGGAAGGAAAACATTATGAAAAGAAGAATTCTATCTCTTTTCCTTGTGCTTGCTATGGCTTTAAGCTTAGCTGCTTGTGGTGGCAATGGCGGCAAGGACAACAGTGGTTCTGGCAGCAATGCTGGAAATCCAAAAGGTAACTTTGAAGTTCCAGAAGGCGGTTATGACGGAAGTGAAGTTACAGTTAAGTTCTACCATACAATGGGTGCGAACTTATCAAGTGTATTAGAGGATTACATTGTTGAATTCAACAAATTGTATCCAAATATCACAATTCAGCATGAACAGGTAGGTAACTATGATGATGTTCGTGACCAGATTGTACAGGAAATCTCTATTCAGGGTCAGCCAAACATCGCATATTGCTATCCTGACCATGTAGCTCTTTACAATTTAGCTCAGGCTACTATTACATTGGATTCACTCATTGAAAGTGATATCGAAGTAAAAAGAGCAGATGGCACAACAGAAATTCTTGGTCTTACAGATGAACAGAAGGCAGATTTCATCGAAGGTTACTACAACGAAGGTAAACAGTTCGGTGATGGCTTAATGTACACATTACCATTAAGTAAATCTACAGAAGTTCTTTACTACAACAAGACTTTCTTTGATCAGCACGGACTTAAAGTTCCTACAACATGGGACGAATTAGAGCAGGTTTGTGCAGAAATCAAAAAAATCGATCCAGAATCTACACCACTTGGTTATGACTCTGAATCAAACTGGTTCATTAATATGTGTGAACAGCTTGGCTCACCTTACACATCTGCAAAAGAGGGTGAACACTATCTCTTCGATAACGAAGAAAACCATGCATTCGTTAAGAAATTCAACGGATGGTATCAGAAAGGTTATGTAACCACTCAGGAATTATATGGTTCTTATACATCTGGTTTATTCGTAGCTACAACAGGTAACAGAAGCTATATGTCTATCGGTTCTTCTGCAGGTGCTACACACCAGAGACCAGCACAGGTTGACGGTGCATATCCATTTGATGTAGGTATTGCTCCAATTCCACAGGCTGACGCTTCAAATCCAAAGGTTATTTCTCAGGGACCATCTCTTTGTATCTTTGGTAAAGAAAACGATCAGGAAGTAATCGCTTCTTGGTTATTCGTAAAATATTTAACAACTACAGTAGAATTCCAGGCTGAATTTGGTATGGCTTCTGGTTATGTACCAGTACTCAAATCTGTAAGTGAACATCCAGTATATGCAGATTACTTAGCAGGTGCGAACGGCGGAAGCAATATCGCAGCATTATCTACAAAAGTTTGTCTTGAACAGGCAGATGCATACTATACATCTCCAGCATTCAACGGCTCATCGGCAGCACGTGAACAGGTAGGTACACTTCTTATGAAATGTCTTACATTAACGGATAATATTGATGCTGAAATCGAAAAAGCATTTGAAGATGCAGTAGAAGAGTGTGAATACGCAGAATAGTTAGCGTAGACTTGGGAGTGTTACTATGAAAATTTTAAAGAAAATTTCCCTGCTTCTTCTGGTGATGTGTCTTGTGCTTGGTAGCATGACTGCATGTGGCGATAACAATTCAAGCGATGTCGGAAGTTCACAGAACTCTGAGAATAGCGAAAAAACCGAAAATATCGATTATGCAGGCCAGGTAAAACTGGACATGGCATCCGGAACAGCAAAACAGGAAGTTACCGTAAAACTTTTTGTCGATGGTGATACGACTCATTTCTATGTTCCAACTACAGTAATGCCAAATGGAGTATTGAAAGCAAGATATCTGGCAGTCAATACTCCAGAGTCTACTGGTAAGATTGAAGAATATGGAAAGAAAGCATCCAATTTCACCAGAGAAAAACTTGAAAACGCAACTTCTATCATTATCGAATCCGAGACTGCTACTTGGACAGCGGACTCAACGGGTGACCGTTACCTTTCTTGGGTATGGTACAAAACAGATGATATGGAAGATTATAGAAACTTGAATATTGAATTGCTTCAGAATGGACTTGCTATTGCAAGTAACTCTGCAAACAATCAGTATGGTGAAGTTTGTATGAACGCGCTCAATCAGGCAAAAACAAACAAATTAAACGTGTACTCAGGCGAAAAAGACCCTGATTACTACTATGGCGAAGCAATTGAACTTACGCTCAAGGAGCTTCGTACGAATGTAGAAGAATATGTAGGTATGGACGTAGCGTTTAACGGTGTTGTAACCGTAAATAGCAATAGTACTGCTTATGTAGAAGCCTATGATCCTGAATCTGACATGTACTATGGCATGACAGTTTATTATGGATATAATTTAAGCGGAGCAGGTCTTGAAATTCTAAATGTTGGTAACGAAGTACGTATTGTGGGTTCTGTACAGTATTACGAAGCAGGTGGCACCTATCAGGTATCTGACATCGAATACCGTATGATGAAACCAGACGATCCAGGCAACATTCAGAAAATCAGCGAAGGAAACGAACCAGCTTTCCCTCTCGTTGATGCAGACAAGTTCGCAAATGGTAAAGTAACAATTACCACAGAAGAAGGAGTAGAATCTACTTTTGAATATGGTGAATTAGCACTTAACAGCTCGATTTCTATGAACGGACTTAAGGTTGTAGATGTATATACAACAAGAAATGAAGAGAGCTCAAACAATGGTGCCATGACACTTACTTGCAGAGCATCTGACGGTACAACAATTAGTGTACGTACAGCAGTGCTTGTAGATGAAAATGGAAATCTTATCACTGAGGATAAGTACATGGGCAAAACCATCAATGTAAGAGGTA
>JAGBEZ010000010.1 GCA_017936725.1 Agathobacter sp. | reverse complement strand
GTTGTATCAAAAATATCTACCAGAAGGTGCGCTATGGACGAATCAGACGCTATTTATCGCGTTTTATCGTAACGATTTTATGCATAGCATACTTCCATTAGAAGATGGACCTAGCTGGTGGGTGCTAGGGTTAATTGGTGTAAGTACGGCAATTTTGACTGCCGAGTTTACAAAACAGCAAAGAAATGGAAAGTTTGTCTTTGAACTTTTGGGCTTGATGGTTACAGCAATCATTGTTTTTCCAAGAGAAATGGGATTTGAGTTTGTATTCTTAGTGATTGTTCTTGTTTTTGTTTATATTACGATGATAATCCGACGTCTACTTCAAATGGAGGTGAAGGAATCATGACAGAAAAAATGAGATGGTTAGAAAACTACACACCTCTTGGTATCGATGTAGGAAAACAAGTAGGATGGTGGCTGGCAGGTGTAGTTATCGCAACCCTACATAGTATGCTTTTTCTCATACGTTACTTTAACATAAGAACAGATTTGTATCTATTAAAAGCTGGAAATGGAGTTACTGCGGAAAGTGCTGTTATGCCCGATTTTGAAACACTTACAGAAGACGTATTTCTTACCTTTTATCTGGTGAGTATCATAACCCTTTTGATAATTATTTATCATTATTTCTATCACTATCAGGGAAGCAAAATGATGTATCTGATGAAACGTCTGCCAGATAAATGGGAGCTGCATCGACGCTGCATTACACTGCCAGTTACAGGAGCTGTGCTTTTAATGGCTTGGATGTTTATTGTCCGAATGCTGTACTATACCATATATATCTTGTGTACGCCGAGTCAGTATTTGCCTCTTTAAAATAGCATACATTCACGAGAAATATAAATATGAAAAAGGAGGAAAAATCCATGTTAGAAATCAAAAATGTAAATAAATCCTACGGAAGTACACAAGCATTGCGAGATGTAAATATCGAAATTCCGCGGGGAGAAATCATCGGTCTTTTTGGAGAAAATGGAGCAGGAAAAACGACACTGATGAAATGTATTTTAGGTTTTCTTCCATATAAAGGTGAGATTACCCTGAATGGAGAAAAGATTACAGAGAAAAATATCGCACAGATTTCGTTTGCAACCTGTGAACATTCTTTTATTCCAAATCTGACACCAAAGCTCCATGCAGAGTTTTATAAGGAGCATTTTCCAAAGTTTAAGGAAAAGAGATTTCAGATTTTAATGGAATTCTTTGAACTGCCGATGAATAAGCCAGTGCGAAGTTTCTCTACGGGGCAGAAAAACCAGTTTGAAGTTATCATGGCAATGTGTCAGGGAGCAGATTATATCCTGATGGATGAGCCATTTGCGGGAAACGATATTTTTAACCGAGAAGACTTTTATAAGGTGTTGCTTGGTATCTTAGAGCCAAATGAAACGGTTCTACTTTCCACACATTTGATTGAGGAAGTATCAGAGTTTATCGGAAGAGCCATCCTCATTCGAAAGGGCGAAATCATAGCTAACACATCTATGATGGAAATCGAAGAACAGGGTGACAACCTAATGTCTTATATCAAGAAAACCTATAACTACAAAGCAGACCGTGTAGGTCGTGCGATTAGTGAATTGGAGTGGGAGGAGGAATAGTGTATGAAAAAATCCTTCGTAGTATTTGTAGCATTGATAGCGTTGATTTTGGGAACAGCATGTTACACACAGAATATGCTCTTAAAAGAAAAAGACCAGGTACACTTCACTGAGCACTTGATTTATGGAGATAAGTCGGTGGTCGAGGGGGTTACTGTGGATATGTACAATTCATATCAGAGACACCTATTTTGGCATACGACCTATGAAGTAGGCGAAACGCCAAAGGAGATGACTGATTATGCGTTTTATTCTAGCCAACAGTATAAAGCATATGACAACTATGATGGAGATTTTACGGTCTACATGAATAACAACGGTCTTGGTCTTAACGATTTCAAGGATAAAACCTATAAATTCGAGGGAATCGAGTTGGCATGGAAGGAATTGTATGATGCGACCGAGCCTGGTGAAGAAAAGCAGATAGATATCAAACTAAAGGATTATCAGGAGTTTTATGAGTATGGAATAGAAATTACTTTGCCACAGGAAGGGAGCAATTATAAAGAGTATTCAGACATAAGTTTTCGTTATGCAATGGAAAGAGAAATGTTAGCAGAAATCGAAATGTTGGAAAAAAACGGGCGTGAGAAAGAACGATTGGCACGCATGAAGAAACAGTTAGAAGATCTGCAAAATTTCAAAGCATTTTTCAAGATTCCAGTTGTGGAAGAGGAAAGGTATTCTCTCGCATTACGAAAGGATAAATATGGAAATGTCAGCGGTATGGCTGAGGCTGGGGTTTCTGGCGGTTCTTCGACAGGAAATATAGATTTTATTGATAATAGTTATTGGGAAGATTATGATGCATTTTGTTTGAATTTATGTGCTGCGTTTGCAGATGGAGTGTGCTATCTTGCGTTTGATGCGCATACGCAGAATGGAAATCGTGTAGATACCAGCCAGATTCCAGGAGGATATGGAATTTATCGTTTGGCTTATGATAGCAAAAAGGGTACGATTGATTCAGAGAATATAGAAATGATTTATGCTTTAGATTCGAATATTCTATTTTCAAATATCACGATGGATGCAAGTGGAAAGAATATCCTTCTTACCACAGAAGAGAATGGACGCATTTATGTATCGGTGATTGATGAAAAGACAATGACTTTGACTGATAAATTTGATGTCGGTCCAATAGAAGCATATTTCGAATTCTGGACTTTTGAAGACTATATGGTAATTTATAGTGATACATTAGCAGTATATTCGATGGATGCAGACGGTCACTATACGAAGGAATGGGCAGTAGAGGCAGAGGAACTTCAGGAAAAACTTGCTATCTATGAAAATGCAGAAACAGTACCAAGTTATAACAGTGGAATGGATTGGGATGGAGAAAGACTGTTAATAGGAAATTTTATTTATGACCACCATTTGGGAAGAACGAGTAATTTTTTGCTTGCAGCCATTGACGAGAGTGGATTGATTTATTATGGTAGATACGAGAGTTCATTGATGACCAATGGAACTTTTACAAGAAAAAATGATGATTCCATCACCTCCAATTATATGGGATATCCCGTTTGTGGAGCTGACTTCGAAAAAGAAACGCCAGTTATGGTAAAATGGAAGAAGTAAGTGAAAGGTAGGACTATAAGATGAAAAAATTAGCATTTGGATTAATGAGACTCCCTCTGTTGGACGAAAACGACGCTACTTCGATTGATATTGAACGTGTCAAAGGTATGGTAGATATGTTTATGGAGCAGGGCTTTAACTATTTCGACACAGCGGCTCCTTATCATGGAAAACATAGTGAGATTGCTTTTCGTGAGACAGTGGTGAAACGTTATCCGAGGGAAGCATATACAGTGACCGACAAATTATCACTTTTTATGATTGATAAGGCAGAGGATATACCGAAGTTCTTTGACGACCAGTTAGAAAGACTGGGCGTAGAGTATATGGACATTTATCTGCTTCATGCAATGGATGAGGAACTCGATGCGAAGGCAAAGGAGTTTCAGGCATTTGAATTTGCAGCACAGAAGAAAGCAGAAGGAAAAATCAAGCATATTGGCTTTTCTTTCCACGATACCGCAGAAGTGTTGGATAAGATGCTGACGGAGCATCCAGAGGTGGAATATGTCCAGCTTCAGATTAACTATTTGGACTGGGAAGATGAAAAGGTACAGTCGCGTAAATGCTATGAAGTCGCAGTAAAGCATGGCAAAAAGGTACTCGTTATGGAACCAGTCAAAGGTGGCGCCTTAGCAAAGGTTTCTCCATCGGTAGAAAAAATGATGAGAGATTACAATCCAGATGCTTCACCAGCATCCTGGGCAGTTCGTTTCTGTGCTAGTTTAGAGAATGTAGTAATGGTGCTTTCTGGAATGAGCAATGAAGAGCAGATTGCAGACAATACAAGTTTTATGAAGGATTTCAAGCCACTCAGCAAAGAAGAATTAGAAATTCTTGTACAGGTGGCAGAGATTATTCGAAACGATATCGCAGTACCATGTACCGGCTGTGCATATTGTGTCGAGGATTGTCCACAAAAGATTGCGATTCCAGACTACTTTAAGATATACAATCACTTGAAACAGTTCCAGGGAACCAGCGAAAAATGGGATAAGCAGAAATATGCCAAGAAGGCAGAAGAGAGAGGCAAAGCCTCAGACTGTATCGAATGTGGACTATGCGAAGGCCACTGCCCACAGCACTTGCAGATCCGCGCGCTGCTTAAAGATGTTGCAGTAGCATTAGAGAATTAATGCTGCCCTCTCTACAGCAATAACGCATTTAGCACCAGAAAAAGGCTCACCAAAGAGCAAGAAAAAGAGAATTGCCTCCCATATGCTACGAAACCTTTAGGGAGCCGTCGTTGCTTAGCGAATAGGCGCTTGTACTTGGCGAATATGAGGTTAGCAACGTGACGAGCTCACTTAGAGCGAAAGTCGTGTTTCGTATCATATGGGAGGCAATTCTTTTTTTCGTAGGTTTTAGAAAACCTTTTTTGGTCTAACTCGTTATAACACTTTAGAGAGGAAATCTTTTGCACGCTCCGTCTTTGGATTTGAGAAGAACTCCTCTGGAGATGCTTCTTCTAATATTTTCCCTTCATCGAGGAAGAGTATGCGGTTTGCAACCTCTTTTGCAAATCCCATTTCATGCGTTACGATAACCATAGTTAAGCCTTCGTTTGCAAGGGACTTCATAAGGTCTAAAACTTCACCAACCATTTCTGGGTCAAGCGCACTAGTAGGCTCGTCGAAGAGAATTACATCTGGATTCATGGCAAGAGAACGAACGATGGCTACACGCTGTTTTTGTCCACCAGATAGGGTAGAAGGATAGACATCTGCTTTTTCTTCCAAACCGATACGTTTTAAGAGATCCATTGCTTTTTCCTGCGCCTCAGCTATGATCTGTGCTTTGGTAGTAGTGATTTCAACAGGAGTTTCCTTTTTATCCTTTGATTTGAAAAGATTTGTAACAGGTAGCAACATGTTTTTGCATTTTATTTTGTTTAATTCCTGTGTCTGGATATGAACAGGCGCAAGCATAATGTTTTCGATTACGGTTTTGTTGTTGAACAGATTAAAGTGCTGGAAAACCATACCCATTTTTCTGCGATGTATATTGATATCTACATGCAAGTCTGCAATGTCTACGCCATTGAAAATAATCTGTCCGCCAGTTGGGTCTTCCATACAGTTTAAGCAGCGGAGGAAGGTGCTTTTTCCAGAGCCGGAAGGTCCTATGACACATACGATATCGCCTTTGTTGATGGTAGTGCTGATACCGTCTAATACGTTTTTTTCACCGAAGTTTTTTTCCAAATTAATTACGTCTATCACTCTTTCTAAGGCTCCTTTCCATAAGTTTTACGCCGGCACTGATAAGCAGGACAAGTATAATATAAATAAAGGCCATTACGATGTATGGAACCATGAATTCATAGCTACTAGAACCGATGCGGTTAAATACGAGGTAAAGGTCGGTTGCACCTACGAAGCTTACTACGGAGGTTTCTTTTACCAAGGCGATAAATTCGTTACCAAGTGTAGGCAGGATGTTTTTGATTGCCTGTGGAATTACGATTTTTATCATGGTTGTTCCAAAGCTAAGACCTACAGCACGACCAGCCTCCATCTGTCCGCCATCGACTGAAAGAATACCGCTTCGCATGATTTCCGAAATGTAGGCGCCGCTGTTTAAACCAAATACCAGCATGGCTACGTTAAGTCCTGATATATGTATACCCAAAAGAGGGAAGAGTACATAGTAGAAAATCAAAAGCTGTACTACGATAGGGGTTCCACGGAAGGTTTCTACATAAACGTTGCAGATAGTATTAAGTACACGTGGTAATGTTTTATATTTTGGTATGATACGAACCGTTGCAATCAAGGTACCGATGATAATACCAATGATTAAACCGGTGATTGCGATGATTAAGGTATTTTTTAAACCTTCTAGTACTTGAAGGTAGGCTTCCTGTCCGATAAAAATATCGATAAAGCGTTGTACTTTTACATCAAAATTTCCCATGTTTTTCTCCCATAAAATAGGGGGCTAAAAGCCCCCTTTTAAGATTAGTTCATTGCGTTGAAAGATTCTACGATCTTAGCTGCTGGCGCTGAGTCGATTATAACACAATCAAGTCCGCCATTCAATAAGTCCTGTACAGCTAAAGAACCATTTGCCATTTCCACACATGTTACAGGGAATCCATCAAATCCCCAATCTTCGTCACCAGCAACATACCAGTTACCAGTTGTACCTTTCTGAACACCAATCTTGTAGTTGTCGTCTTTGCTATTTAAGATTTTTTCTACATCGGCTGCTGTTTTGCAAGCATCGAATTCTGTGTTGTCAGAAAGTACGATTACCTGCTGTGATGCATTGTAGTAAGAATCAGAGAAGTTTACGAGTTCTTTTCTTTCTTCGTTAATGGTAAGACCTGCCATAGCGATGTCGCATTTTCCTAACTGAACTGCGGTACAAACAGATTCAAATTCCATATCCTGGATAACTAATTCTTTACCAAGTTCTTTTGCAAGGAGAGCAGCGATTTCCATATCTACACCAAGGTATGTTTTTCCGCCGTCTTCTGTATATTCAAAAGGAGCGAATGCTGCGTTTGTTGCGATAACCAACTGATCTTTGCTTTCATCAAGTTTTGCAGAAGTAACTGCTTCTGGTGTGCCTTCACCGAAGTATTTGTCACAAATCTTGTCAAATGTGCCATCATCTTTGATTTTCTTGATGAAATCATTTACATCTGCTAATAATTCAGGCTGATTTTTGTCAACACCGAATGCATACTGTTCTTCTGTAAGATTGATTTCGATTACTTTTGCGGTTTTTGCTGCGTCGTTTCCGCCACATGCGGTTAATGCGCTAAGCGCCATTACAAGAGCAAGGGCAAGTGCCATAAATTTTTTCATTTTGTTTTCCTCCATTTCTATATGTGTATAAAATTATGTATAAAATGAATATTTATGCAGAAATGCATGCAACAAATATACTACTTTCTATAAGAAAAAGCAACTACTAAATTTATCTACTTGAAATATCAACTTTTTTGCAATATAATCAAAACTGATTTTTGATACAGGAGGAATAAAGTATGAGTATCAGAGTAGGAATTATGGGATATGGCAATCTCGGAAGAGGGATTGAATGTTCATTAAAGCAGAATCCAGATATGGAACTGGTAGCAGTGTTTACCAGAAGAGACCCAAAAACAGTTCAGATTTTGAGCGAAAACGTAACGGTATATCATGTAGATGATGCACCAAAAATGAAAGATGAAATAGATGTTTTGATTATGTGTGGCGGCAGCGCAACCGACCTGCCAAAACAGACAAAGGAATATGCACAGTATTTTAATGTAGTAGATAGTTTTGATACACATGCAAAGATTCCAGAACACTTTGCAGCGGTAGATGCTGTGGCAAAAGAGAATGGCACGGTTGCTATGATTTCGGTTGGCTGGGACCCAGGCATGTTTTCTTTGAATCGTTTATATGCAAATGCGATTTTACCAAATGGCAGTGACTATACCTTCTGGGGAAAAGGGGTAAGCCAGGGACATTCCGATGCGATTCGTCGCGTAGAAGGAGTGGCAAATGGAAAGCAGTACACCGTTCCAGTTGAGGCGGCACTTGAGAGAGTGCGTAGTGGCGAGAATCCAGAGCTTAGTACACGAGAAAAACATACCAGAGAGTGTTATGTCGTAGCAAAAGAGGGCGCAGATAAAGCAAAAATCGAAGCAGAAATCAAAAACATGCCAAACTACTTTGCAGACTATGACACATCTGTTAACTTTATTACAGAAGAAGAACTTGCTACAAACCATGCAGGCATTCCTCATGGCGGTTTCGTTATCCGCAGCGGAAAAACCGGATGGAACGAAGAACACAATCATATTATTGAGTATAGTTTGAAACTTGATTCCAATCCAGAGTTTACAGCATCGGTTATCGTAGCGTATGCAAGAGCTGCATATCGCATGAGCAAAGAGGGACAGTCTGGCTGCAAGACCGTATTTGATGTTGCACCAGCCTATTTAAGCCCTGTAAGTGCAGAAGAGCTTCGAGCAAAATTACTTTAATAAGTATAAGGACAGTTGAGAAATCAATTGTCCTTTTTTTACTTATAAGGTATAATGTTGCCAAATAGCAGCAAAACGAGGGTTGTATGAACGAAAGAAAATGGCAGTCTTATCCAAGACCACAGTTAAAAAGAGATTCTTATATAAATTTAAACGGAACATGGGAGTTAGATGGACAAAAGATTCAGATTCCATTTGCACCACAGTGCAGTTTGTCGGAATATGAAGGAACAGTAGGGGAGCATTTGACCTATAAAACAATGTTTGAGATTCCAAGTGATTTTACACAGCCACGTGTGATTTTGCACTTTGGTGCGGTTGACGAAGTGGCAAATGTGTATGTCAATGATGTGCATGTAGGAAAACATGAAGGCGGGTATTTGCATTTTTCTTTCGATATCACAGAGACCATCAAACGCGGGGAGAAAAATGAACTTCGCGTAGAAGTGACAGATATTTTAGCGCGAGTATATCCATATGGAAAACAGTCTAAGAAGCGCGGCGGTATGTGGTACACACCAATTAGTGGCATTTGGCAGACGGTTTGGATGGAAAACGTACCCGAGGACTACATAAAAGAAATCAAACT
>JAGBEZ010000143.1 GCA_017936725.1 Agathobacter sp. | reverse complement strand
CCTGGTAAAATACGAATAAAATTCATTCTTAATTTTCCACTGATTGTAGCAAGAATCTGATGACCATTTTCCAGTTCTACTTTAAAGAACGCGTTTGGTAATTTATCTACTACAACACCTTCTACTTCAATAACGTCTGCTTTTGACATGTTCAAATCCTCCTAAAATAAATCTAAAGCTCCTGATGCTTTTTCACTCTCTGTTAAAGTTAAAAGTTCCGGCTTTCCGTCCGTAATAAGAATTGTATTCTCATAGTGAGCGGATAATGATAAGTCTTCTGTGATTACCGTCCAATCATCATCCAGCCATAATACTTCGTGACCACCTGCGTTAATCATTGGCTCTACTGCCAATGTCATTCCAGCACGTAGCTTTGGTCCTCTGTTTCTTTTTCTAAAGTTTGGTATCTCTGGCTCTTCGTGAAGATGCGTTCCAATTCCATGTCCTACCAAATCTTTCACAACGCCATATCCAAACTTCTCTGCATATGCCGCGATATTGTTTGAAATATCATGTAAATGATTGCCAGCAGTTGCCATTTTCATTCCTTCAAAGAAACTCATTCTTGTTCTTTCAATAAGAAGTCTTGCTTCCTCTGATATCTCTCCAACACCAACGGTTCTGGCCGCATCCGAATGATATCCTTTATAAATAACACCTGCATCTAAGCTTACGATATCTCCCTCTTGCAGGATTCGTCCTGCATTTGGAATGCCGTGAACAACTTCTTCATTCACAGATACACAAATCGACGCTGGATACCCACAATAATTCTTAAAAGAAGGAATACACCCATACGAACGTATCATTTCTTCGCCCAGCCTGTCAATATCAAGTGTTGACATCCCAGGCTTTATCTCTTTTGCAAGATTTTCATGCACTAGCGCAAGTATCCTTCCCGCTTCACGCATCAATTCAATTTCGTGAGGGGTTTTAATCTTGACAGACATTATTATTCTCCCAAAATGGCAACAATGTCAGAAAATACTTCTTCCAAAGGTTTTGTTCCATCTACTGTCTTTAAAATGTTTTGTTCTCTATAATAATCAATTAGAGGCTGTGTCTGATCATGATATACGGTGAGACGTTTCTGAACGGTCTCTGGTTTATCATCATCACGTAAAACAGTTGCGTTACCACATGCATCACATACACCTTCTGTTTTAGTTGGGTTAAACACAATATGGTACGTTGCTCCACAGTTTAAGCAAGCACGTCTTCCGCCCATTCTGTTTACGATATTTTCATCTGGCACATCCACATCAATTGCATAATCCATAGACTGTCCGATTTTATTTAATGCGTTGGTTAAAGCTTCTGCCTGTGGAATAGTTCTTGGAAAACCGTCTAATACAAATCCTCTTTCACAGTCATCCTGTGCAATACGGTCCATTACCAAATCACAAGTAAGTTCATCTGGAACCAATGCTCCCTGGTCCATATATGCTTTTGCTTTTTTGCCAAGTTCTGTACCATTTTTGATGTTTGCACGGAAAATATCGCCTGTTGAAATATGTGGAATTTCGTATTTTGATGCAATCTGTTTTGCCTGAGTTCCTTTTCCAGCTCCAGGAGCCCCTAACATAATAATTTTCATAGTTATATTTCTCCTTTTCCGAGATACACTAATGGAGATACTGAGAAAATCAGTATCTCCAATGTATATTAGTCATTCAAAAATCCTTTATAATAACGTACTCTCATCTGAGATTCGATCTGTTTTAATGTTTCGATTACAACACCTACAACGATGATAAGTGATGTTCCAGCGAAAGATACGTTCGCACTGAATACTCCACTGAAGAAGATTGGTACAATTGCGATAATTGTTAAACCAATTGCTCCAATGAATACGATGTAATTCAATACCTGATCTAAGTAATCACTAGTTGTTTTTCCAGGTCTCATACCAGGAATAAATCCACCAGCTTTTTTCATGTTGTTTGCAATTTCCATAGGATTGAAAGAAATCTGTGTATAGAAATATGCAAATCCAATGATAAGTAAAATGTAAACAAGAAGACCGATTGTATAAAGTGGTTCTTCTGGGTTACACCAGTTTGCCTGATTAAGGCCATTTAATACCTTGTCCCAGAAACCTGTTCCGCCGTTCCATCCAAAGAGACTGGCTAAGATAACTGGTGTCTGCATAAGTGACTGTGCAAAGATAACTGGGATAACACCACTTGTGTTTACTTTTAATGGAATGTGTGTCTGCTGACCACCAACCTGTTTGCGACCCTGCATTTTCTTTGAGTACTGTACAGGAATTTTTCTCTGCGCACCCTGAAGGATAATTACGAAAACTACCATTCCGATGATAATTGCTAAGATAACTACTGCAGCAATAACTCCCTGGAGGATTCCCTTGTTCGCAATAAACTGATCCCAAAGGCCTCCCATATCAGCAGGAATACGAGAAATGATATTAATTACCAATACGATAGAAATACCATTACCAACACCCTTTTCTGTAATACGTTCACCAATCCACATAAGAACTGCTGAACCAGCTGTTAATGCTGTAACTACTGTAATTGCAGTAAGTGCGTTTTTCTCTACTAAATAACCGCTTCTCCAAAAGCCAAATGTCATAGCAGAAGCTTCGAAAAGTGCAAGTCCAACTGTTACATAACGAGTGATTTCTGCAATTTTCTTTCTTCCTTCTGCACCATCTTTATGCATCTCTTCCAATTTTGGAATTGCAATGGTAAGAAGCTGCATAATAATTGATGATGTGATGTATGGGGTGATATTCAAAGCAAATACTGACATGCTAAGGAATGAACCACCTGTAATAGCATCAAAGAAACCTAAACCTGCTGCCTGGCTTTCAAACCAGCTTCTAAATACATCCCCATTGACACCAGGAACAGGAAGCTGACTTCCTATTCTGATGACGATGAGCATTAAAAACGTAAAAATGATTCGTTGACGAATATCCTTTACTTTGAATGCATTGCGTAATGTTTCAAGCATTAGATCACCTCTGCTTTTCCACCAAGAGCTTCGATCTTTTCTACTGCGCCTGCGCTAAATGCATTTGCCTGAACTGTAAGCTTCTTAGTAAGTTCACCATTTCCGAGAATCTTAACACCATCTGCAGTGTTTTTGATAATACCAGCTTCTAATAATGTTTCAATTGATACAACTGAATCATTTTCGAATCTTTCAAGAGCTGATACATTGATTCCGATGATTTCCTTAGAGTTACGACATTTGAAGCCTCTCTTAGGTAATCTTCTATATAATGGCATCTGTCCACCTTCAAAACCTGGTCTTGGTGCTCCAGAACGAGCTTTCTGACCTTTGTGGCCTTTACCAGCAGTCTTACCGTTACCTGAACCATGTCCACGGCCTCTTCTGAAATTATCATTATGTGTTGAGCCTTCTGCTGCTCTTAAGTTAGATAAATCCATCACGGCACCTCCTTGTCTTATTAAACTTCTTCTACTTTTACGTATGGTGCTACTTTACGAAGCGCGCCCTGTGTAGCTGCGTTATCTGGTAATTCTACAGTTTTGTATAATTTAGATAATCCTAAAGCTTCGATAGTTTTCTTGTTCTTAGGAACTGCACCAATTGTTGACTTAATAAGTGTAACTTTTACTTTCTTATCTGCCATTTCTCAATTCCTCCTTAACCCAAGATTTCTTCTACAGATTTGCCACGAAGTCTAGCTACTTCTTCAGGGGATCTTAATGTCTTTAAAGCTTCGATTGTAGCAAGTACTACGTTCTGCTTGTTGTTTGATCCTAAAGATTTTGTACGAATATTTTCGATACCTGCAAGTTCACATACGGAACGAGCTGGACCACCAGCGATGATACCAGTACCTTCAGGAGACTTCTTTAATAATACGGAAGCACCTGTAAATTTACCTGTTACATCATGTGTAATACTGTGATTGTCGTCTAATTTAACGCTAATTAAATTCTTGATAGCATCTTCTTTGCCCTTGCGGATAGCTTCAGGAACTTCTGCTGCTTTACCAAGTCCAGCGCCAACATGACCGTTTTTGTCACCAACAACAACTAAAGCTGTGAAACGCATGTTACGTCCACCTTTAACAACTTTTGTTACACGTTTGATGTCAACAACTTTGTCAACTAATTCTAATTGACTTCCATCAATGATTTCACGTCTCATGTTTGTCTTCCTCCTAAAAATCTAATCCAGCTTCACGAGCTGCTTCAGCTAATGCTTTAATTTTACCTGCGTAAATAAATCCGCCTCTATCGAAGACAACAGTTGTAATACCTTTATCTAATGCCTTTTTAGCAACTACAGCGCCAAGTTTTGCTGCTGCGTCAACGTTATTAGTTTTTTCAAGTTCTGCTTTTACGTCTTTGTCAAGAGTAGATGCAGCTACAAGAGTATTTCCAACTGTATCATCAATAATCTGAGCGTACATATGGTTGTTGCTTCTGAATACAGCTAAACGTGGACGTTCTGCTGTACCTGCAAGATGATTACGCATTCTGTTGTGTTTCTTTACACGAACTTCTGTTCTTGATTTCTTACTAACCATTTCTTGTCACTCCTTTAATTATTTCTTACCAGTCTTACCAACT
>JAGBEZ010000142.1 GCA_017936725.1 Agathobacter sp. | reverse complement strand
TTGTTGCTTTGCAACACCGCTCGCGCGCGAAGAGTTCGCAAGCGAACTCTTTATTCTATGCATTTACAAGAAATTTAACATGTGTCTTGTCACATGATAAGAAAGGTGTTATAATTCCCCCTGTTGATATTTTTTGAGAGGAAGAAAACATGGTGGAAGATAGAATCAAGCAATTAAAAAAAGAGAAAAATGCGGTTATTCTAGCCCATTACTATGTACCGGACGAGGTTCAAAAGGTAGCAGATTATGTAGGAGACTCTTTTTATCTAAGCAAGGTAGCAAAAGAGACAGAGGCAGATGTCCTTGTCTTTTGCGGCGTAGAGTTTATGGGAGAAAGCGCAGCAATTTTAAATCCAAAGAAAAAAGTTCTGGTACCAGACGAGACGGCAGATTGTCCAATGGCACATATGGCAGATTTGAAAAAGATAGCTATGCTAAAGGAGCAGTATGAGGATTTAGCAGTTGTCTGCTATATCAATTCGACCGCAGAGTTAAAGGCATATTCGGATGTATGCGTGACATCTGCAAATGCGAAAAAGGTGGTAAAGAACCTTCCAAATAAAACGATTTATTTTATTCCAGATGGAAATTTGGGACGATATGTAAAGGAACAGGTTCCAGAAAAAAATGTAATTTTAAACGAGGGCTACTGTCCGATTCATGCTGCGATGACAGTGGAAGAAGTCTTGCAGGCGAAAAAGGAACATCCAAATGCAAAGTTTTTGGTACATCCAGAATGTACCAAGGAGGTATTAGAAGAAGCGGACTACATAGGCAGCACTGCTGGGATTATCAAGTATGCGGCAGAGGATGATGCCAAAGAATACATCATTGGAACAGAAATCGGCGTTTTCTATGAATTGGAAAAACAAAATCCAGATAAGTTCTTTTACACTTTACGAAAACCACCGGTATGTGCGGATATGAAGAAAGTCACCTTGGAAAAGGTTTTGGATGCCTTAGAAAATGAGACAAATATAGTAACCGTATCCGAAGAATTGAGGGAGAAAGCATTACTTCCATTAGAAAGAATGATGGAGTTGGCGAAGTAAAGATGATGAAAACAGATATTTTAATTGCAGGAAGCGGATGTGCGGGACTCTACTGTGCATTACAGTTTCCAAAAGAAACACAGATTCTGCTGGTCACGAAATCCGAGGTGGAGAAAAGTGATTCTTTTCTGGCACAGGGTGGAATTTGTATGTTAAGAGATGCATCTGATTTTGATGCGTTTTTTGAGGATACCTTAAAAGCAGGACATTATGAGAATGATAAGAAGTCAGTGGAGATTATGATTCGTTCCTCCCAAGATGTGGTACAGGAGTTGCTTCATTTTGGAACGGACTTCCAGCGAGAGGAAGATGGAACGCTTGCATTTACAAGAGAAGGCGCTCACTCGAAAAAACGTATTTTGTACCATGAAGATACGACAGGAAAAGAGATTACAAGTACATTGCTTGCTCGTGTAAAAGAGCGAGAGAATATTACGATTCTAGAACATACGATGCTGCTTGACATTATAGAGGAAGACAATGTTTGCTATGGTGCAGTGATTCGTAAAGCAGATGGCAGTATCGAGATCGTTAGAGCACAATTTACAGTTATGGCGACGGGAGGAATCGGAGGGCTATACGCACATTCTACGAATTACAGGCATATGACAGGAGATTCCCATGCGATTGCAATCAAACATGGTGTGCAGTTAAAGGATATGAACTATGTTCAGATTCATCCAACGACGTTGTATTCGAAGGAAGGACGTAGTTTTTTAATCTCTGAGTCCGTACGAGGAGAAGGCGCTGTCTTAAGAGATAAAAACGGCAATCGTTTTGTCGATGAATTGCTTCCGCGAGATGTACTTACCAAAGAGATATGGAAGCAAATGGAAAAAGATGGAACCGAGTTTGTGTGGGAGGATTTGCGTCCAATTCCTGAACAGGAATTAAAGGAACATTTTCCAAATATAGTTGAGCATTGTAAAGAAATGGGATATGATGTGACAAAGGAATGTATTCCTGTGGTTCCAGCGCAGCATTATTTTATGGGCGGGATGAAAGTGGATTATCACAGTAAGACATCCATGGAGCAGCTATATGCCATTGGTGAAGCAGCGTGTAACGGCGTACACGGAAAGAATCGATTGGCAAGCAATTCTTTGTTAGAAAGTCTTGTATTTGCTAAACGTGCAGCCCTTCAGATGATGGAGCAGAGGGAGAAAGGTGCATGCATACCGATAGATCAGAAAGAAGAATTATTTTCGTCAATTGATTTGTCACAGTACGCAGATATTGAGAATTTACAAGAAGAATACCGAATGCTTGTGAAAGCACATATTTTATAGAAAAGAGGATAAAAAAGATGTTTGACCCAGTAACTTTAAAATTAAATGTAGAGCCACTGATTTTGAGTGCACTTAGAGAAGATATTTCCAGTGAAGACGTTTCCACAAACTGTGTAATGAAAAAAGCGCAGCCGGGTGAGGTGGACCTTATTTGTAAGCAGGATGGTATCATCTGTGGTTTACAGGTGTTTGAGAGAGTGTTTACTTTGTTGGATGAAACAACAGAAGTAGAGTTTTATGTAGAGGATGGAGATGCGGTAAAAGCAGGACAACTGATGGGTAAAGTGCGTGGTGATATCCGTGTGCTTCTTTGTGGAGAAAGAACCGCATTAAACTATTTGCAGAGAATGAGTGGAATTGCGACCTATACGAATCAGGTAGCATCACTTCTTTTGGGAACAAAGACCAAACTCTTAGATACGAGAAAGACCTCGCCAAACAACCGTATTTTTGAAAAATATGCAGTTCGTACGGGCGGCGGCAATAATCATCGATATAATTTATCCGATGGCGTGCTTTTAAAGGACAACCATATAGGCGCAGCCGGCGGTGTCAAAGAAGCGATTGCCATGGCAAAAGAATATGCACCATTTGTTCGTAAAATAGAGGTTGAAGTAGAGTCCTTTGATATGGTGAAGGAAGCAGTAGAAGCAGGCGCTGATATCATTATGCTCGACAACATGAGCCATGAGCAGCTCAAAGAAGCCATGGACTATATCGCAGGAAGAGCAGAAGTAGAAGTTTCAGGAAATGTTACAAGAGAAAATATTGCAAAACTGACAGACCTTGGTGTAGACTATATATCAAGTGGAGCGTTAACCCATTCAGCACCAATTATGGACATTTCGCTCAAAAATCTTCACGCGATATAAGAAAGGTATATAGAATGACACTGAGTGGACAGGAAAGAAGAGAACAGATTCGAAAAATATTGAGCCAAAGCAAAAAACCAGTAGCAGGGACCAATCTCGCCAAACAGTTTGAGGTGAGTCGCCAGGTAATCGTACAGGATATTGCTTTGATTCGTGCCAATGGTGTAGATATCATAGCGACTCATCGAGGCTATGTCATTCAAGAAGGAAAGA
>JAGBEZ010000141.1 GCA_017936725.1 Agathobacter sp. | reverse complement strand
GTACTCGAAAGAACAGATATGCCAACGACAGCGTACCAGAATTTCTTATTAGAACTGGCAGAGCATCCAGATTCCGATAAACTGAAAAGTCAATATGAAATTTTACAGTATTACTTTATGTTTGATTATCCGGAGGCATCATAATGGATAAAACGATAAAAGCATTATTAAAGAAGAACTGGATATGGAGCGCGCTTGCATTTGGAATTCCTTTTGTGGCTAGTGTCATAATCTGTGCGGCTATGGGGATTTATCCGTTTGGAGAAAACTGCATTCTGCATGTGGATATGTATCACCAGTATTGTCCATTTTTTATGGAGTTTCAAGAGAAGCTGACAGAAGGTGGCAGTCTTTTGTACTCCTGGAATTTTGGACTTGGGGCTGATTTTATTGCGCATTATGCGTATTATTTGGCTAGCCCACTGAACTGGCTATTGATTTTGTGTCCGCAGGGGCTTGTAATCGAGTTTATGACACTTACGATTTGGCTTAAAATAGCACTCGCGGGTTTGTTCTTTTTCTGGTACTTAAAAGAGCATTTTCAACTCATTGGAAAAGATGGAAGGTATCATACCAATACGGTACTGCCAGCACTTATCTTCCCAACCGCTTATGCGTTTTCGGGCTTTGTGGCTGCGTATAGCTGGAATATCATGTGGATGGATTCCATCGCACTTGCACCTCTTATTATTTTAGGCTTGGAACTTTTGGTAAAAAAGAACAAGCCGGCCCTGTATTATGTGAGTTTGGCAGTTTCGATACTAGCGAATTTTTATATTTCGCTGATTATTTGTATTTTCCTGGTGCTTTATTTTGCTATTTTGTTTTTGGAGCAAAAAGAAGGGAAGTTTAAGGCTTGTGTAAACTTTGCGTGGTATTCGCTTTTGGCGGGTGGAACGGGAGCGATTCTTTTGATTCCAGAGGCTATTGTTTTGGGGTATGCGAAATCGGCGGATACGACATTACCAGAAACCGTAGAGTGGTATTTTGGATTTATAGAGGAACTTTCTCGTCTATGTACGACAGCGACTCCGTATACGGGAAATAATCATTGGCCAAATCTATATTGCGGTGCATTTACGGTACTTTTTGTGCTTTTATATGTGTTTAACCGACGCATCAAGTGGACACAGAAAGTTCCGCGCATCTTGCTGTTAACCTTGTTTTTGGTTAGTTTTGCAAATAATTACCTGGATTTCTTCTGGCATGGACTTCGTTTTCCAAATTCATTACCGGGAAGACAGTCATTTTTGTTTATCTTTGTGATGCTGGTAATGGGGTATGAATGCTACCGCAAGCAAAAAGGCAATCGTATTTGGCATATGGTTGTTGCAATGGTGTTATGCTTTGCGGTGTTAATGATAGGTGGCATGCAGACGGATGAAAATGTTACCGATCCGCTATCCTTTGTTTTAACGGGAGTTTTCATTATAGCATATGGGCTGTGCTTTATTTTGCACCGACTTGGGACGAAGCAGATTCGTGTGATGATGAAAGGGTTTGCTTTCGGACTTGCGCTTGGAGAAATCATACTAAATATGGCGGTTACAGGTTTTTATTCTTTAAATAGAACGGCATATTTGGCGAAAATGGATGACTATAAGGCGCTTATCGAGATGGCGGAAAATGACGCAAAAGCAGATGCAAACGAGGGTGAGATTCCATTCTATCGCATTGAGGATTACGAAAGAAAGACGAAAAATGATGACTGTCTATATGGATATCCTTCCGGAACGATTTTTTCTTCGCTTTTGAATACCAACGTGAGTCATTTTTATCAAAGCGTATATATGGAAGGTGGACTGAATTATTATTGTTACAACGGTGCGACACCGCTGATATCGTCGATGCTTTCCGTGAAATATATGCTTTCGGATAATGATTTGGGCGAGAATGCACTTCGTGAATTGATTGCGACTTCGGGGGGCTATTATCTATATGAAAATAAATATTGTCTACCACTTGGTTTTATGATGGCGGAAGAACAAATCGATGCATGGACGTATCAATCCGGACAAAAAGTCAACCATATCAATCACCTTGGAAAAGTATTGGGCGCTGAAGAGAATACCTTATCTTTGGCGGGTGTGGATATGGAAGTGGAGAAAGGCCGTACGAGCATCACAGTGAAAGAAGGCGGTATTTATTATGCGAACTATTCTTCATGTAGTGCTGACAATTTGAATATCCGTATCAACAATGGTCCAATTACGCGATACAATAAGACCACACACAGATATTTATTTGAACTGGGTGAATGTGAGCCAGGAGATGAAATAACAATTACGAATAGCAAATCCGAAGAGATTTCCTTTACTGTGTACAAGTTAAATGAGGAAGCCGTATCTACTGCGTATGAGACGCTTGGACAGCAGACGATGGTGACAGAAGAATATACGGATACCTGCATCAAAGGAAGTATAGATGTGCAGGAAGCAGGACGACTCATTTTCTCTATTCCACACGAAGACGGTTGGACACTTTATGTAGATGGAAAAGAAACGGAAATCCTTTCGTTTAAAGATGCTTTTATCAGTGTACATTTGGAGGAAGGGCACCATGATATTGAACTAAGATACATGACTCCGGGATTAAAGATGGGAGCGTGTATCAGCGGTGCATGTGTACTGTTTTTTGCCATTATGATGTGGATAAGAGGCTTCTTTCAAAAGAAAAGTACAGAAAAATTGTAAAATGTTAAAATTTGTATCTAGCACATAGGAAAAAATGTGTTATGATACTGTGTGAGAAACAAGGCTTGTATTTGAGATAGAGTATGAGTTTAAATATAAGGAGATAAACATCATGAAAAGAGAAACGATGTGTATCCAGGCTGGATACGAACCAAAAAACGGCGAATCCCGTATGATTCCAATTGTACAGAGTACAACCTTTAAATATGATACAAGTGAAGATATGGGTAAATTATTTGACCTTGAGGCAAGCGGATATTTTTATTCTCGTCTTCAGAATCCAACAAATGACTATGTAGCAGCAAAAATCTGTGCGTTAGAAGGTGGTAGTGCAGCGATGCTTACTTCTTCTGGACAGGCAGCAAGCTTTTTCTCCATCTTCAATATCTGTGGAAATGGAGACCATGTGGTATGTTCTTCTACTATTTATGGGGGAACCTACAACCTTTTCGCAGTAACGATGAAGCGTATGGGTATCGAATTTACTTTCGTAGATCCAGATTGCTCAGATGAAGAATTGGAAGCTGCTTTCCAGCCAAATACCAAGGCTGTATTCGGTGAAACTATCGCAAACCCAGCACTTATCGTTTTTGATATCGAGCGTTTTGCAAATGCAGCACATGCGCATGGGGTACCACTTATCGTAGATAACACCTTTGCAACACCAATCAACTGTCGTCCTATTGAATGGGGAGCAGATATTGTAATTCATTCAACCACCAAATATTTAGATGGACATGATGCAACAGTAGGTGGCTGTATCGTAGATTCTGGTAAATTCGACTGGATGGCACATGCAGATAAATTCCCAGGACTTACCACTCCAGATGATTCTTACCATGGCATAACTTATGCAGAAAAATTTGGTTTAGAGGGAGCATATATCACAAAAGCAACCGCACAGCTTATGCGTGACCTTGGTGCGATTCAGGCTCCTATGAACGCATACCTCTTAAATCTTGGTATCGAATCCCTTCATGTTCGTATGCCACGTCACTGTGAAAATGCACAGAAGGTAGCGGAGTTCCTCGAAGCACACGACTGTGTTACATGGGTAAATTACCCAGGACTTCCAGGAAACAAATATTACGAAAGAGCGAAAAAATACATGCCAAACGGTACTTGTGGTGTTATCTCTTTTGGCGTAAAAGGTGGCAGAGCGGCAGCAGAAAAATTCATGAAAGAGCTTAAGGTAGCGATGATCGCAACTCATGTAGCAGACGCGCACACCTGCGTTCTTCATCCAGCATCTGCAACACACCGTCAGATGAACGACGAAGAGTTAGTAGCAGCAGGCGTTGGTCCAGACCTTATCCGTCTTTCTATCGGTATCGAAAATGTAGACGATATTCTTGCTGACGTAGCACAGGCACTTGAGGCTTGTCGCTAGTTTGCTTGACATATAGACATATAATAAGAAAGGGAATGTATTATGGAAAATTATGAAAACAACAATGTAACACCAGAAGTGGAAGAAGTAGTGGAAGAAACTCCAGTGGTAGAAGAAACTGTGGTTGCAGAAGAGAATCCATATGGACAGGATTTCGCAAATTACCAGACAGAATATGTAAGTAAGGAAGAATTCCTGAAAAATCACGAAACTTTGAAAAAGAACGTTAAGGTGATTGCCATTATCTCATATGTACTTATCGCATTAAATGCAATTAGTATTATTATTAATCCTCTTGTAATTATTGATATTGCAATTTTATTGGTATGTACCTTAGGCGCTCATTTGAAAAAGAAAAAAGGCTTTGCAATTGGTGTTTTGATATATGGTATTATCAGTGTTATCATAGGACTTGTTTCTGCTGGAACACCATCCGGCTGGATGTGGATTATATTTGGAATCCTTTACATCACACAGATGAACAAAGCGGAAAAAGAATATAATGCCACCTATGGTGCATAAAAAATGATTTAAGGGCTGTC
>JAGBEZ010000140.1 GCA_017936725.1 Agathobacter sp. | reverse complement strand
TATTTTAATCGCCCTTTCATCTTATGGATACTCAGCAGCGGTCGGAGTGTCCATCCACCGAGCATGGGCTAACCATACCTAAGTAATATATCACAGAAAAATTCTGTTGTAAACAAAAATATTCGAATATTTGAAATATCTTAGTTAAAGTAACTTCTATAAGCTACAGGTGTCTGATAAAATGCGTTTGAAATCTTAATGCCGTCTCTAGAGTTTGCAGCATGTACAATCTGTCCATTTCCAATATAAATTGCTACATGGTCAATTCGTCCGCTAGAAGCATAGAAAATCAAATCGCCAGGCTGAAGCTGTGAACGACTAATCTTTTTACCGCGTGAAGGCTGTGAACCAGAGTGATGTGGTAAAGAAATGCCATATTTCTGGAACACTTTCATCGTAAATCCAGAACAATCCACACCTTTTGTAAGGCTTGTCCCACCCCAGACATAACGATTTCCTACAAACTGTAGCGCATAATTTACTAAGTCAACACGTACATTAGAAACACCATCTCCATAAGTAAGTTCTTTCATGGTGTTACCTGTTTTTAGTTTTACTTCTGTTGTTACATAATCTTTGGATACAAAGCCGGTAATATCATCTACTTCTACCTTTAACCATCCATCCAATTCTTCTAAAACAACAATTTCTTCATCTTTATTTACAGATGATAAAACCTGAGATTCCGTTGTCGCTTCAGAACGTACACGAAGAGAATTTGTTGTAACTTTAGCCATATTTCTAGCTTCTGTCTGTGCAATGATGAGTGCTTCTTCACCTGTAATGATGTAATCCTTGCTTACATAACCTTCTGCATTACCAGACTTAATCTGATAAAAGCCATTTGCTTCTCCAAGGATTTCACAAGCTGCATAATTTGTCATTTTACCAACAATGGATGCTTCCACACTCGCTTCTTTACGAATATTTAAATTTCCATCTACTACAGCAAGTCCAAGATTTGTATAACCAAATGTATTATATTCTGGTTCCTGTCCTTGTCCTACTACCGAATTATCTACATCAACAACATTAATAGATTCGTCTATCGCAGCATTTGCGCCAGCTGTCGTTGTGTTATCTATATCGCCAATTGCAGCATTTGCACCAGCAGAAGATGAAATGCCATAATCCTCTGAGCTCATTTTCTTGTTTGAGTCATCCAAAGAAACAGCTGATATCCCTAATACAAGAGAAAAGATAAGCACACCTGAAACTTTCGCAAACGTTTTTCTGTCTAAATTCATTTTTATCCTCCAAAATACATGTCGAACAATTACCCCATACCTTTGTGAGTATAACAATATTTCATTACATTGTCAACATAATTACGTAACATTTCCGTAATATTTCTTTGCTACTTGTATATCTGACTCCATTTGCGCTTTTAATTCTTCAATAGAAGCAAACTTCATCTCTGGGCGAATAAATTCAAGAAAAGAGACTACTATCTTCTCTCCGTACAAATCCTGATTAAAATTGTCAATATACGTTTCTACCCCTATTGTACGTTCGTTAGAAACCGTTGGCTTACAGCCAACGTTTGTAACACCCATATAGGTTTTTCCTTCCACCAATACCTCTGTGACATATACACCGTTTGGTGGCAGCAATTTATTTTCTGGCAGAATCATATTTATGGTCGGCATCCCAATTCTACGACCTAGTTTTTTGCCATGCAGGATTTCGCTCTTTATAAAATAATGATAACCCAACAATTCGTTTGCTTTTCGAATGTTTCCATCTGCAATCTTTTCACGTACGTAGGTACTACTGATATCACGATTACTATCCTTTAGTTTCTCCAACACAATCGTTTTGTATCCATACTTCTTTTCATACTCCTGCAAAGTATGATAATCCCCTGCACGTTTGTGTCCGAAACGAAAATCATCGCCTACAACGACAAATTTCATATTCAAAGATGTCGCAATCCATCCAATAAAAGTTTCTGGTTCCATGGACATCACTTCTTTTGTAAACGGACATTCAATTAGATAATCGATTCCTTGCTTTTCAAAAATATACTGTTTTTCGTCATTTGTAGTAAGAACATTTGCTACAATTTCTTCCACACGGTTACGTGGAGGCATATCAAAGGTAAAAGCTACCGTAGCTACCCCATGTTCTTTTTTGCATTTTAATACATTCTGCATCAAAAGCTCATGGCCTCTATGCAAGCCGTCAAATTTCCCTAGTGTTACTGCAGTTGGTTCTTCTATTTTAAAATCTAACGTTTTGGTAATATATTTCATATCGCTCTTATTTTCCAATTTACCTATCATTTTAATCAAAGAAAAGTTTTACTGGTTTGTATTCCTTATTCTCTTCTATATAAGAGTAAATACCTATAAATTTTTGTGAAAAATCATACAATCGCACTTGTTGCATATTTTTCAGATTCGTTTCCCCACATACCAAATCTACCGGGATGCGATTTCCATTTAACACCAGCTTCTGTGCTTCTTCTATGGCAACTACAGCAGGATACTTATAAAATACGCTATCAATAGAATCCACAAAGGTCCATTCCTGCTCTTCTTTTTCATCTATCATCTGCTGTAACTGCGAAAGTGTGTACGCATTATCGAGTGTAAACTTGTCCACTTTTGTACGAAGCAAAGACTTCATACAGCCAAAACATCCCAATTTCTTCCCAATATCGTCACAAAGTGTACGAATATAAGTACCTTTGGAACAAGAAACAACCATTTCCACCTCTGGAAGGTCTATTCTTTCAATGTCAATCTTGTGAATCGTAACAGATCTGGCCTTTCGCTCAACAGTAACACCCTTTCGTGCTAAATCACACAATTTCTGTCCGTTGACCTTTAATGCGGAATACATTGGAGGAACTTGTTCATACGCTCCTACAAAGGAAAGGATGGTCTCTCTTACCTCTTGTTCAGTCACGAAAACTTCGCTGGTATTTAAAATCTCACCCGAAATATCCTGCGTATCTGTTTCCTGTCCAAGAAGTAAAACTGCACGATACTCCTTATCTTTGTCCGTAAGCAAATCACACACTTTTGTTGCTTTTCCTAAACATACAGGAAGCACCCCTTCCGCATCTGGATCAAGGGTGCCTGTATGACCTATTTTTTTCTGATGGAATATACCTCTCATCTTTGCTACTACATCAAACGAGGTAAATCCCTTTTCTTTATACACGTTAATTATGCCGTTTATCATGCTTCCTCTTCGCTCTCTGCTCCGCGGTCATTTTTGGTTACTTCGTCGATTTTTTTGGACATTGCGATACCATATTCGATGGACTGGTCCAAAACAAATGTAATCTGTGGAGTATTACGAAGATTAATGGATTTTGCAAGGGCTCTACGGATAAATCCTTCTGCACTGCGTAAACCAGCAATGGTATCCGCCTGTGCTTTTTCATTTCCAAGAACGCTGATATATGCCTTTGCGGTTTTCAAATCAGGTGCAACCTCAACTGCAACAACACTTGTCATTGGATGAATACGTGGATCCTTGATTTCTCCGCGAATAATATTAGAAAGCTCTCGCATAACCTCTTCGTTGACACGAATATTTTTAATACTATTTTTTCTCATATAAATTTCCTTTTTATAATTGGTGAAACTGCATATCCCATAAGAGATATGCAGTTTTGTTTAAAATTTACTTACGTGGTACCTCTACCATCTTGTATGCTTCTACGATATCAAGTTCCTGGATATCGCTAAAGCCATCAAATACAAGACCACATTCATAGCCTGTACGTACTTCTTTTACGTCGTCTTTAAATCTCTTCAGTGAACCTAAGTCACCTTCGTGGATTAATGCACCTTCACGTGTAATACGAACTTTACATCCTCTTTCGATGGTACCATCAAGGACATAAGAACCAGCAATATTACCAACACCAGAAGCTTTGAAAATCTGACGAATTTCTGCATGACCAAGAATTTTTTCTTCAAATACTGGATCCAGCATACCCTTCATAGCAGCCTCAACGTCTTCAATTGCCTGGTAAATGACTCTATAAAGTCTTACGTCTACACCTTCATGGTCTGCAGTCGTCTTCGCCATTGGGTCAATACGTACGTTAAATCCAATGATGATTGCATTGGATGCAGATGCAAGTGTAACGTCTGATTCGTTAATTGCACCAACACCGCCATGAATAACCTTAACCATAACTTCTTCGTTTGTAAGTTTGGTAAGTGACTGTTTTACGGCTTCTACAGAACCCTGAACATCAGCTTTTACGATGATATTTAATTCTTTCATATTACCAGACTGAATCTGTGAGAATAAATCATCCAAAGACATTCTAGCCTTTGTTTCTTCAAGAAGTCTGTTCTTTTCTTCTGCAATATAGGTTTCGGCAAAACTCTTTGCTTCTTTTTCACTATCTGTGTTTACAAAGGTTTCACCAGCTACTGGTACACTGTTTAAACCAAGAATTTCTACAGGTGTAGATGGTCCAGCTTCTTTTACACGACGTCCATTATCATCAATCATGGCACGAACTTTACCATAGCTGCTACCACAAGCAATAGGGTCTCCTACGCGAAGAGTACCTTTTTGTACAAGTACAGTTGC
>JAGBEZ010000139.1 GCA_017936725.1 Agathobacter sp. | reverse complement strand
CATTCGTTTCATCTAAGACGAGTTCTTCTGCCGCGGTCAAATATTCTTTCTGCTGTGTTGTGGCATCTGCCGATTTTGACACAGGTATTTCTTTCTTATTCTCCGTTCTATCAAATTCTCCACGTATCATTTCCTCCTCATAACCATCTCTCCAACAGCTTACAATGTACGCTCCACTCTCCATTCGAATACCGATTCCTTCAATATCATCTATTTTGCACCCGCTTCCCATGATATTTTCGTTCGAAAGCACGAGATATCGATCACATTGTCCATTGCTGATTTGTATCTCTCCCAACTCCACACTTCGCAACTCTTCCTTATGTATAAATACGTATATCGTTCCACTGTCATTGCCGCGAAGAAAATTTCGGATATATACCTCCATTTGTGTCTCTTGCTCTTTTACTTTCACACGTATGAATCCTACGTTTTTTACTTTGTTTCCTCTTTCGCATTCATATAAATATGTAACAAATCGTTTCATTTTCATTTTTCTCCTATTATATTATTACTAATTTATGCAATCGCTCGCGTTTCGATTATTTTTTTTAAAAAATGTGTTGACAATCTTTTAAAATATGTTATATTAATATCAGTAACAGTTCCTATTATCAAAAGAAAGGAGATTTACTCATGATAAAACACAGTCGTCAACGCGATGCGATACGAGACAACCTAATGAGCCGATGTGACCATCCAACCGCCGAGACGGTTTACATGGATATCAAAGAGAGTTTTCCGAACATCAGCTTAGGAACTGTCTACCGCAACCTTTCCCTTCTCTCAGAGTTGGGCGAGATTCAAAAGATATCAACCGGTGCGGGGCCAGACAGATTCGATGGAAATGTAAATCCACACTGTCATTTTCAGTGTAAAGTATGTTATAATGTATTAGACATTCCATTCGAATACCCAGAGGAAATCAATGCTCACGCAGCGAAATCATTCCCAGGCATTATCGAGGGAAACAGCATTCAGTTTTTTGGACTTTGTCCAGATTGTATGCAGACACATTAATTGAAACACAATTTATTTTTATCTTAAGGAGGACAATTATTATGTCAAAATTTGTATGTACAGTATGTGGTTATGTTCATGAAGGAGATAGCGCACCAGAACAGTGTCCAGTATGTAAAGTTGGACCAGACAAATTCGTAGAACAGAAAGAAGAAGAAAGAGTTTGGGCTGCGGAACATGTTGTAGGTGTGGCACAGGGTGTGAGCGAAGACATCATCATGGATCTTCGTGCAAACTACGAAGGTGAATGTACAGAAGTAGGTATGTATCTTGCTATGGCTCGTGTAGCTCATCGTGAAGGCTATCCAGAAATCGGTCTTTACTACGAAAAAGCTGCTTGGGAAGAAGCAGAACATGCTGCTAAATTTGCAGAATTACTCGGCGAAGTAGTAACCGACTCTACAAAGAAAAACCTTGAACTTCGTGTAGCTGCAGAACACGGCGCAACAGAAGGAAAAACAGACCTTGCAAAACGTGCAAAACTTGCAAACCTTGACGCTATCCATGATACAGTTCATGAAATGGCTCGTGACGAAGCAAGACACGGCAAGGCATTCGAAGGCTTATTAAAGAGATATTTCGGTTAATCTTTTTCTACTAAAGATAAATTCGAAACTTAGGAGGATTTTATTATGTCAAAATATGCAGGAACAAAAACGGAGAAAAACTTGATGGAAGCATTCGCTGGCGAATCTATGGCTCGTAACAAATATACTTACTTTGCTTCTGTTGCAAAAAAAGCTGGTTACGAACAGATTGCAGCTATTTTCCAGGAAACAGCAGATCAGGAAAAAGAACATGCAAAAATGTGGTTCAAAGAATTCCACGGACTTGGCGATACAGCACAGAACTTAATCTGGGCAGCAGAAGGCGAAAACGACGAATGGACAAACATGTACGCTCGTATGGCTGACGAAGCAGACGAGGAAGGCTTCCATGAACTCGCTGAAAAATTCCGCCTTGTAGCTGGTGTAGAACAGAAACACGAAGAACGCTATAACAAGATTCTCAAAAATCTTGAAGAAGGCAAAACCTTTAATGGCGAAGCTCCACTTGGTTGGAAATGCCGCAACTGTGGTCATGTTCACTACGGAGAAGAAGCTCCAGAAGTATGTCCAACATGTAATCACCCACAGGCTTACTTCGAAAGAAGAGTTGAAAATTACTAAGATTATGCAACGAACCTCGCGAGTTGATAAACTCGTGAGGTTTTGTTTTTATTGAAACCACCAAGAACGCAGTCGCCATAGAACTGCGTTTTAGTAAATCGTAAATAACTAAATGATATGTATTGACTGTCAATTTTTAAAAAACAGGCCTAGAAACTAAGTTTCTAAGCCTGTTTTCAAGTAATATAAATTTTATTTTGATCTCATAATTGGAAATCTCAGAATAACCTTAAATAAATCTCCATCAATATCCAATTTCATGTTACCCTGCATAAGTTCTGTCAAACTCTGTGCAATCGAAAGACCTAAACCACTTCCTTCGGTATTACGAGAACTATCTCCACGCACGAATCGTTCCATCAGTTCGTCACTTGGAATATTAAGAGCCGTCTTTGAAATGTTCTTGAAAGTAATCACCGCCTCAGAAGCATCCTGCTTTAAAGTAACATACACACGGCTTCCTGGAAGCGAATACTTGCAGGCATTGTTTAAGAGGTTATCCAAAACACGCCACATATGTCTTCCATCTGCCATCATCTTCACTGGATGGTCTGGTTTATCTACGACTACCTCAAGTTGATTCTTTTCTAATCTCTCTTCAAACTCTCCGATAACCTGTGTAAGCAATACTTCGATATCGCATTCTTCCAGATTGACCGCCAAGTTTCCCGTTGAAGCTTTTGAGGCTTCCATCAGGTCTTCAATTAACTTTTTCAGTCTTGCAGACTGTCGGTCCAAAACATCCATATATTCTATAAGTTTTTCGTCCTGAACCTCTTCCTTTTTCATCAAATCCACGTAGTTAATAATTGACGTAAGCGGAGTTTTGATATCATGCGATACATTGGTAATCAGCTCGGTCTTGAAACGTTCACTCTTCATACGCTCTTCTACCGCAAGTGCGATACCATCACTTACCTTATTGATATTCTCACCATGCTCTTTGAATTTCCAATACATACGCTCGGTATCGATTGGCTGCGACATATCACCAGAAGCCACTCGCTTTCCACCATCGTGCAGTTCCTTCATGTGATAAAGGATGATAATAAGTGCTACGACTTCCGCTACCTTTATTACCCAAAATAGAGCCCAGTCTCCATGCCATGCAATTTCGATAATCGCATAAAATTCAACCAATGAAATAGCGCCGAATATCAGTAATCCACCCCAAAACAGCGGTGTGTTTACGCCTATGCCATGTAATACTTTTCCGAACACTTTTCCTAAAACCTTAAATGGTTTCGTCACTATCGACCAACACCATTTACAAGCCTTGCTAACATATCCCCAACTGTCTTTTATCAATTTATATCCATAATAAATTTCCGTGGTACGCCAGAAGCTCTTGCATTTAAGACGTGTAACGATATTCTGGAACCAGATGATAGCAAGCCAAATTATAACACCTGCGGTCATAGAAATAAGCACGATTCCCATTTCCATGGAACCAGAACCGTAATTTACCATTAACGCTGGAATTCCTTCTACTAATAACGCACATAATAAATATTCTATCGTGCATATCGTACCTGTATAGATTACTATAGGTGCTTTATGTAAAAGACCCATGTCTTCTTTTTTATTGATTGCAGAGTAAATCAATAATGCCATACTCACGATAAATAAAATAAAATTGATTACTATGCTTGGAAGCACAATTTTCGTAAACCCTACAAAATCTTCGCAAAGTTCACTCCATTCATAAAAAACACTTACTTCTTCTACAAGATCCTCGTGCCAATCAATCTGGATAACATAGGTATTCACATAATCCGTAGGATAGTACTCCACACAGTGAATGGATGTATATACTGCATTTTTTCCTATGCCCTTATTTTGTATTTCATCGCTTGTTGTCACGTAAATTGCATTTGGGTAACCTTTTTCAAAAGACAATCCAAGTCTTTCACCCTCAACTCGCACGCTATCCCAGTTCTCGTATTGCATGGTGTCCAGTTTCTGATGGTAATAAGCATTATAATAACACTCTACGCCATCCACTTTTGTAAACGTATAATCCGTATAGGCACCAGCTTCGTAAACAGCAATATTTTCTACCACAAAATACTTTGACGCTGTTTCATAATAAAAACGTCCATTCTCTTTATCAAATACAATTTCTTCTACTTCAAGCGAAACCGTATCGCCATCATGAGAATACCCATTATGTCCACAGAACGCAGCAGCCAGAGAATCGATATTATATTGATAATAGGCCCCTTCTATCACTTTAATTTGATACAGAAAATCTTCTCTAATTTCTCCGCATGTAAACTCCAGCGACTGCGATTCGGGCACTTCTTCCTGATTTATTTTAACCAGTTGCTTTGTTACACTACATGCAATTCCTCTTTCGGTAAAATACTCCTCTAGCTTCGCCACTTCTCCTGCCTGAACCTGCTCCATGGCATACAAGGCATAGCCATCTGCAATATCCTCATAGATATTTCGGTATATATGCTGAGCACTTCCACCCATACTCGAAATAATAACAATTGCCAAAATAGATACCGCTAAACCAAGACTGCTAATCGTGCAAAGCATCTGCGAAAGCACTCGCATCCAGCCACTCTTTAAATATTTTTTCATCATCAGTCTCCTTCCATCTTATACCCACGTCCCCAAACAACTTTTAGGTAACGTGGCTCCTGTGGATTGTACTCGATTTTTTCTCTTAAGTGACGAATATGTACTGCTACTGTATTTTCTGTGCCAAATGGATTGTCCTTCCACACCTTTTCGTAAATTTCATTTGGTGAAAAGACTTGTCCTGGATGATCCATCAGAAGCTTTAGTATGTCGTATTCCGTACGAGTGAGATTTACTTTTTCTCCATCCAAAGTAACTTCTTTTGCCTTATCATCGATTTCGATACCGCCCATTCGCGCTTTTCCCACAGACTGATTTCCACTGCCTAGAAGCATATAGCGACGAAGCTGCGACTTCACCCTTGCCTGAAGTTCTACGGGATTAAAGGGTTTGGTAACATAGTCATCTGCGCCTACCGTAAGTCCGAGCACCTTGTCGGTATCTTCTCCCTTTGCAGTCAGAAGAATCACTGGCACATTGGATTTCTCTCGGATTTTCACCATCGCCTGGATTCCATCCATGACAGGCATCATGATGTCCATCAAAACCAAATGAATATCTTCACTTTCTACCACTTCCACTGCTTCTTTTCCATTGCTTGCTTCAAATACACGATAGCCCTCGCTGGTTAAATAAATGCGCAAAGCGGATACGATATCTTTTTCATCATCACATACTAATACGTTGTACATTTTTTCCTCCAAGTAAAATCGCTACAATAAAATCATGATTTATCATGGTTCCATTGTAGCGAAATAATCCTTAATATCCAAGTTTGTAACCTATTAAGATTTTATGAAGTTTAGTGTGAAAAGTTTTCTTTTTATTCCTTTATGGAAGAACTTCTTCTGGATCAACAGGAACTCCATCCTTTAAAAGTTGGAAATATACGTTGCTTCCTTCTACCGAATAGTACTTCGTCGGCTCACTGACATATCCTACGACCTGACCAGACTCTACCATATCTCCTACCTCAAAGTTCAGTTCTTTGAGCTGTCCATAAACTGCAGTATAGCCATCTCCAATGTCCTGGGTGACGGTACATCCAGTTTCTTCGTTCGTCTCGATATTGGTTATCTTACCCTTTGCCACGAAATAAACTCTGTCGTTTACCTTGCCTGCAATTACCATGGCCGGACTATACTGATACTGCTGCAGCGTTGGAAAAAATATCGTCGAATCCATACTATAATCTATGAGCACGGTTCCCTCTATCGGCCATACCACTCCGTTTTCCGGGTTAAAATGTAAGGTTTCCTGCGTGATATTCCCTACTGCGGTTTCATCATCCGACGGATCTTGTTGGGCAAGACCTTGGTTTTCATCCAAGTCTGTTTCTCCCTCGTCCGATGCTATATTTTGTTCCCCTTCGATATTTACATCTTCATCGATTCCTGCCATTTGATTTTCTGTGTCGGAATCTTCCTCCTCGCTTCCAGAAAGGTTCGAACCCAAGATAATCTCTTCACTTTCTTCTACGATATTTTGATTTTTCGCCTGTTCTTCTTTTGTTTGATTGGTCATGTATAAGCCCACAAATCCCATTGCCCCAAGCAAGAGACAGGTGACGGCTACGACATATTGGTATCTCTTCATCTGCACGCCCTCCGTTATCATTTTTCTTTGATAACAGTATTTACGCCTGCAAATTTTTTATTCAAATTTTTAAGAATTACAAATGCTTTCCAATTATGTTGGAAAGTCTTGCAAACTGCTCTAAGGACAATGCTTCTCCTCTTACCGTTACAGGTACGCCAAGCTCTTCGATACACTCCTGAATCGTTTCTTTGCTTAAGTTTAAGCCTGGGAAATTGTTTAAACCATTTGCTAGTGTTTTTCTTCTTTGATTAAACGATGCTCGGATAATCTGAAACATGAGCGATTCGTTCTCCACATCAACTGGAGGCTGTGGATGTCTGGTAAGACGTATCACAGCGCTACCTACTTTTGGCTGAGGCATAAAACAACTTGGTGGAACATTGACTACAATCTCAGGATGTGCGTAATACTGCACTGCCAGAGATAATGCGCCGTATTCCTTACTTCCAGGTCCTTCCTGCATACGGTCTGCTACTTCTTTTTGTACCATAATCGTAATACTGTCGATTGGCACGTGGCTTTCAAACAGACCCATGATAATCGGCGTCGTGATATAATATGGCAAATTTGCTACAACTTTAATAGGCTTTCCTGCATTGCGTTCTTCTGCTAAAGTCTTAATATCAACTTTTAAAATATCATCATTTAAAACTTCCACATTATCATATGCACTTAAAGTATCTTCTAAAATTGGAATTAAATTCTTATCGATTTCTACCGCAACAACTTCTCTTGCGGATTCGCAGAGATACTGTGTCATCGTTCCAATTCCTGGTCCGATTTCCAAAACGAAGTCGTCTTTGGTAATCTCTGCTGCTTCAATAATGTCTTCCAAAATTCCAGTGTTAATCAAAAAATTTTGTCCGAATTTCTTCTGAAAATTAAAATTATATTTTTGTAACACTTCTATGGTATTCTTTGGATTTCCAAGTGTTGCCATATTTGCCTCCTAGTTTACTTTCGTAAATAAAGCTCTCGCATTTGCTTCTGTTACTCGCTCTACTTCTTCCGGTGAAATACCTTTAATTTCTGCAATCTTATCTCTTACATAGGTAAGATACAATGAGCTATTTCTTTTTCCTCGATATGGCTCTGGTGCCATGTACGGACAGTCTGTTTCTAATAGAATTCTCTCTAGTGGAATTGCTTCTACGGTTTCGATGAGTTTCTTTGCATTTTTAAACGTTACGACTCCGCCTACTCCGATATAGTATCCCATTTTGATGAATTCAAGCGCCATTTCCTTCGAATACGAATAGCAGTGTATCACTCCTTTCATTTCCTCGGCGTGATGCTCTTTCATAACCTGCATCGTATCTGCTGCGGCATCTCTAGAATGAACGATAATTGGCAGTCCTGTTTCTCTTGCGAGCTCAATCTGTCTTCCGAACCAGTATCTTTGTTTCTCCTGAACCTCTGGCTCCTTATCCCAATAATAATCCAAACCAATTTCACCAATCGCAACGGTCTTTTCCCATGTGGCCTGCTCTTTCATCCAGTCCATAAAAGATTCATCTAATTCCTCTATCTCGCTTGGATGTACGCCTACGGCTGCATAGACATGTGCATACTCCCTAGCAAGACGAATGGTGTCTCTCGTAGATTCTACGGAGGCACCACTATTTATCACTACCCCGACACCTTCTTCGGGAAGGCGTCGAAGCAGCGCATCTCTATCTTCGTTGTATCGATCGTCATCGTAATGTGCATGAGTTTCTATAATCATATATCCTCTTTCCGCAGTGCACACTACACTGCTCCAACTTACGCGATCTCCGCTCCAGCAGGCATGTTCTTTTCTGGTGTAAGAAGTGCTAAATTTCCTTCTGCATCTTCTGCACAAAGAAGCATACCTTCGGACAATACACCAGCAAGCTTCGCAGGTTTTAAGTTTACCAATACCATAACCTTTTTGCCTACCATTTCTTCTGGCGAGTAAGCGCTACGGATACCAGATACGATCTGTTTTACCTGGCTACCGATTTTTACCTGTGAGCAAAGCAGTTTCTTTGACTTTGGAACTGCTTCACAAGCGATAATTTCGCCTACCTGGAACTGCATCTTCATGAAATCATCAAATGTAATTTCTTCTTTTGCTTCAATATCAATTACAGCTTCTTCTGCTTTTTCTTCTACAGGAGTATCCCCATTTAAGCGGGCCATTTCTGCTTCATACTCTGCTTTCTGAGCAGCCTGGATAGCTTCTACCTTTGGAAGTACTTCTTTTGCATCAAGACGCGCAAAAAGAATTTCTGGTTTTTCAACCACTTTCTTTCCGCTTTCGTATAAGCCGAATTTATCTAAATCATCCAAATTACGAAGTTCAGTATTCAACTGCGCTACGATTTTTTCTGCTGTGCTTGGTAAGAAACTGTGAAGTAAGCTTGCACCAATGGTAATCGCTTCGGTTAAGTTGTAAAGAACTTCTGCCAGTCTATCCTGCTGCGCTTCGTCTTTCGCAAGTGCCCAAGGCATGGTTTCGTCGATGTATTTGTTGCAACGACGGAATACCGTAAACACCTCAGAGATAGCATCTGCTACACGAAGGCTATCCATCTTTTCCTGTACCTTTTTCTGCGCGCCAGTCACAACAGCCTTAAGATCTGCGTCTACTTCGTCGGTTACACCAGTTGAGCGAACAACACCGCCAAAGTATTTATTGCTCATGGAAATCGTTCTATTTACCAGGTTTCCAAGGATGTTTGCAAGGTCAGAGTTAAATCTTTCGATAACTAAGTCCCAAGTAATAACACCGTCGTTTTCAAATGGCATTTCATGAAGTACGAAGTAACGTGTTGCATCTACGCCGAATAAATCAACCATATCGTCTGCGTAGATTACGTTTCCTTTTGATTTACTCATCTTATCGCCACCCTGAAGCAGCCATGGATGTCCAAATACCTGTTT
>JAGBEZ010000138.1 GCA_017936725.1 Agathobacter sp. | reverse complement strand
GGAAAAAGTGGTAGTGGTAAATCTACTCTTTTGAATGTATGTGGAGGGCTTGATGCACCTACAAGTGGTGCGATTCTTGTAAAGGGAAAGAGCAGCGAGAAGTTTAGCCAGAGTGACTTCGATAGTTATCGTAATACTTATGTAGGATTTATTTTTCAGGAATACAATATCTTAAACGAATTCACTGTAGAAGATAATATCGCGTTGGCATTAGAACTTCAGGGAAAATCAAAGGATAAGAAAGTGATTGCAGATTTGCTAGAGCAGGTGGATTTAACAGGCTATGCAAAGCGTAAACCAAACACTTTATCCGGAGGACAGAAGCAACGTATTGCCATCGCACGCGCTCTGGTAAAATCACCCGAAATCATCATGGCGGATGAGCCGACAGGAGCCCTCGATTCTGCGACAGGAAAGCAAGTATTTGACACCTTAAAGAAACTTTCCAAGGAGAAACTTGTTATCGTCGTATCTCATGATCGTGATTTTGCAGAAATGTATGGTGACCGTATCATCGAGTTAAAGGACGGAAAAATCTTATCCGATGTTACGAAGACACAGGAACAGCAGCAAGCGCTTACCGAGAATATCAGTATTGTAGGGGATACACTTTGCGTAAAAAACGGCGCAGATTTAAGTGAAGAAGACTTCGAAGAAATCAAATCCTTCTTAAGTAAAACAGATAAAGATGTCATTATCGCAACTGGTGAGCGTGATGTCAAAGCTTTCAAAGACGTTAGCCATATTAAAGAGAATGGTGCACAGGAGGTGTTCAAGGATTCTTCGGAACTTCCATTTGAGAAGCCAAAATACAATCCAAAAGACGCGAAATTTATTCGTTCGAAACTTCCACTTCGACATGCGATTCGCATCGGTGTGTCTGGATTGAAATCCAAACCGATTCGGTTGGTGTTTACTATTTTACTTTGCACGGTGGCATTTACTTTCTTTGGACTTTTGTCTACGTTGACCTTTTACGATAGTGAAGCAACTTTTAAGCAGTCTGTACAAGAGGGCGATTTAGAACTTATGAAGATGGGCAAGCGCTATGAGATAATTGAGACGTATGTATGGGAAGGAGTAGAGAACGAATGGAATTATTCCAACGAAACACGTTTCACGGATGCTGAATTGATGAAGTATGCGAAGATTTTTGGTGCGAACACCTTCGGAGGAGTGGAGAGTTGGGGCAATTTATCTGTTCAGAATAATGTAGGTGCGTATTGGAGCACGGATATTCGAGGCTTTGCATATCTCCAAGAGGGTAATGTTCTTCGACAGAAGATTAACGGCAAATACCCAGAGAAAGAAGATGAAATCTGTATTTCTTCTTATAGTGCTGAAGTATTGTTTAATTGCAAAACCTACGATCTGAGCACAGGTAAAATGATAGAGTTGTCAAGGCCAGAAGATATCATAGGTAAAAAGATTGCAATTGATGGAACATCCTATACCGTAGTTGGTATTATTGACAGTGGTGAGATTCCAGAAAAGTTTGAAGTTTTGAAGGAATCGGATGGAACGGACTATCAGTTAATTAATGAATATGAATACATGTTGTCGGATGGTCTGTATAGGGTAGCCTTTGTTACCAAAGAACATATGATAAAAATTGGGGAAAACAATGCATATGGAATAAGTGAATTTGACTCACGTCGCATGGTGGCTACAGCAACATTGGGAACAAATAAAAATTACATATTCCCAGAATGGCCAAATGTCTCCTACGGTGGTTTTGAAAAATATGTAAAGGCAGACCGGGTATCGTGGCTTCCTTCTGGTAAAACAGAACTTGCGGCAAATGAAGTGGTAGTGGCCAAATCGTTGTTTTATAAGTTGGTTTCTGAGGAATATAATAAGGAACTAAATTTAGCAATCGAAACAGGTGATGCAACACGTGAAAAACAAGTAACAGAAATTTTTGAACTTGCAAATCAATTGTTTAATGGCGGCGAAGATATTGAAAATAAAGATACACATAAGTGGGAATTTAAAGAATTTACAGATGAAGAAAAGTTGCAAAAGCATAATGCACTGATTGCGGCATTGCAGAAAGAAAGCAAATCACTTACTTTGGTGTTGAAACTTTTTAATGAATGGGAAAATGTGTCAATTGGTGAAGTAAAAGAATTTATTATCGTAGGGGTATTGAATTCAGAAAAGCCACAGGAAACGGACAGAATCTTCTTTACAAATAAGGTTGCAGAAGGTTTTTGGGAGGATCAAAAGGAATTGTTGGGTTCTTATTCGGAATATGAGACAAAATATATTGAACCGGAAAATGTTGCATATGGAACCATTTTCCTTCCATATGACCACTCCGATGAGCAGACCGCAAGACTTTGGGACATTTATCAGAACGAGACATATAAAGAAGATGGAAGTAAAGTGGTACTTACCAGCACACTTATCAGTAATTTAGAAATGGTAGATACTACGATTCAGGACTTATCCAAGATTTTCCTTTATGTAGGAATTGTGCTCGCAGTATTCGCAGCACTACTGCTTTCGAATTTTATTTCCATTTCGATTTCTTATAAGAAACAGGAAATCGGAATCTTACGCGCAGTTGGTGCTAGAAGTTTTGACGTATTTAAAATTTTCTTCTCAGAATCTTTCGTCATCGCAGCGATTTGTATAGCGATTTCTATCGTTGCCAGTGTGGTGCTTTGTGCAGGTATCAATGGCTTACTGTTATCATATATTAGTGCATCGCTTCTCGTATTTGGAGCAACTTCAATACTGGTGCTTATCGCAGTAGCGTTTGTAACGGTAGTCGTGGCGACCTTCCTACCAGTTTGGAATACAGCGAAGAAAAAACCGGTAGAATCGATAAGAGCGTTATAATGATTTAAAATACAAAAAGGTTATCTAAAACATAAGAAAAAGGGAGAATCTATCTCCCTTTTTCTTAATCTATGGCTAAGTTTTTTATATAACTAACTTGTTATATGGTCGAATATGATTTTAGTTACTGCTTCTTTATCGTTTTCGATATAAGCTTCTTTAATATTCGGAATACTTTCAATAAGTGACCAAGCCTCATCTTTATTCATCGCAAGACGAATACGTTCTGCGGCTAAATCGACAGGGATATATACCTTAGCAGTCCGTTCATTGATAGGAACAAGTAAATAATATTCTTTGTCTGTACCGGACATATTCATGATAACGACATCCTTTATTTCGCATATTCCGTTATTTGTATTTACGACAAAGTCGCCTTTCTTAAACATGTTTTCACCTCAAAAATTTTGCTATATATAATAATTTTAGCATTTTGAAAAATTTTTCGTAAGCGAAAATTTTAAAAATGTTGCGATGTGATGGTCGCATTGCTATATTTAAAGTAGGAAGAAAATTTTAATAAATTATAAAGAATGGATGTGAAAAGATATGAAACTACAAATTAAGAAGTCGAAATTTTTACCACTATTTTTCATAACGGTAGGTATGTTGTTTTTAACCGCCTGCACAAAAGAATCCGTTTCCTATGATTACGATTTCGTAAACATCACCTGGACACGAGACGCAGAAGATGATACGGAGTTCATCCGCTTTTCTGATGATGGTTCTTTTAGCTACTACTGTGCTTGTGGCAATCCAGTAAATGATTCGGATTTGTGTGAAGGCTATACATACGATGCAGACACGGATATGATTACTTTAGAATATTTAGAGAAAACAAAAGAAACCATATCAAAAATAAAGTTGGTAGAATGCACAGAAGATGCATTGACACTGGATTTTAATGGAGAACTTAGAAGTTTTACGCCGGAACTGGAAGATGATGAGGAAAATATAACACCTGATTCTCTCACGTATCAAGGAAACACATATGTGCTTTTAGAATATAATCAGGATATTTTTTGTTATGACAGGAATGCGGATACTTATTTAGAAGAGGAAATGATTCATGAACTGCCACATGAAAAGTGGAATTTCATATATTACGAAGGAGACCTCTTTGTGCTCGATAGTATGGCAGAAGAAGCAAATGCATATTATAAAGATGATATGAATTATACCTGGTCCATTGAAGTAGATAGTGAAGATATGGAAGAAGTTAGCAAATATCCACTATCTATAAGCACAGAGGATTTTGCGGTTATTTATAACTTTGAAAACGAAGAGAAGAAAGACACCCTGTCCTTTGAAGATATCGAGAGATTCGGCACACTGAAAAAGACGAGTTTAGATGGTTTCATTTATGGCTCAACCAGCTTAGCCTTTTATGATGGAGTATGGTATTGGAGAAGTGAAATCATAGACGAAAGCACAGAAGGCTGGCCAGAGTATGTCTACAAACTGCCAGACACCCTCAATAAGCAGATTGTGAGCCTTATGTCGCAAGAATAATAGAAATAACCCGTTACCACGATGTCAAGGGATACTAGCTTTGCCTATCAATTTACACAAAGACTAAGAAAATAGAATATGCCCCTATCTGATTCGAAACCTTTTACGTGCCGTCGTTACTTAATAAGCGGCCCACTGTTCTTGTGGGATGCGAATTTAGTAACGCAACGAGCACGTATAGGGCGAAAGACGTGTTTCGAATCAGATAGGGGCATATTCTATTTTCGTGGTATTTAAACAAATGATAGAAAAAGCAAGTATATTCTCCTTGACATCGCACATAATACAAAGTATAGTGATTTAGTAGGAATTAAAAACGAAGGTGAAACTATGAAAATTTCAACAAAAGGAAGATATGCCCTTCGCATCATGATTGACCTTGCAATGAACGCAGGCGAAACCCCGGTTCGAGTGAGAGATATCGCAAGCCGACAGAGCATATCCGAAAAATACTTAGAACAAATTATTGCCTTATTTAACAAAGCTGGATACGTGAAAAGTATCCGTGGCGCACAGGGCGGTTATCTATTGACAAGAAAGCCAAGCGAGTATACCGCAGGTATGATTTTGCGTTTGGCAGAAGGCAGCATCGCGCCAGTTTCTTGCGTGGATGTAGAGGCGGAAATCTGTGAAAAAAGGGGAGCCTGCGTGTCGGCGATGCTTTGGCAGAAGATGAACGATGCAGTAAATGAAGTCGTAGACCACACGACCTTGCAAGACTTAGTAGACTGGCAAAATAGCATCGAGAAATAGATAATAGAAAGAAGGAATCATAAATGAAACGACTGATTTATTTAGATAACGCGGCAACCACCCGCGTATATCCGGAAGTTTTGGAGGCGATGACGCCTTACTTTACGGAATATTATGGAAATCCAGCGGCATTTTACAGTTTTTCAAACTCTGCGAGCAAAGCAGTAACAGAAGCTCGTGAAACGATCGCAAAGCTCATTGGAGCAAAAACAGAAGAAATATATTTTACAGGCGGCGGAAGTGAGTCTGATAATTGGGCATTAAAAGCGACCGCAGAGGCTTATGCAAAAAAGGGTAAGCACATCATCACCACAACCATTGAACATCATGCGGTTTTGCATACCTGTCAGTGGTTAGAGAAAAATGGTTTTGAAGTAACTTATGTAAACGTAGATGAAGATGGCGTGGTAAAATTGGACGAGCTTGAAGCTGCGATTCGCCCAGATACGATTTTGATTTCAGTGATGGCAGCGAATAACGAAATCGGGACCATTCAGCCACTCAAGGAAATAGGAGCGATTGCTCGTAAACATGGTGTGCTTTTCCACACAGATGCCGTGCAGGCGTTTGCGCATATTCCAATTGATGTGGATGAAATGAATATTGACATGCTTTCCGCTAGTGGTCATAAGATTCACGGACCAAAGGGCGTTGGAGCGATGTATATCCGAAAAGGCGTGAAGATTTTATCTTATATTCATGGTGGTGCACAGGAACGCCGCCGTCGAGCAGGTACCCACAACGTACCGGGTATCGTAGGTATGGGAAAAGCGGTAGAAATTGCAGCAGCGACCATGGAGGAAAAAGCAAAAGCGATTAGCGAATTGCGCGATTACTTAATCGAGCAGGTATTAGAAAAGGTTCCACATGCCAGATTAAACGGTCACAAAACAAACCGTTTGCCAAATAATGCAAACTTCTGCTTCCGTTTTATCGAAGGCGAAGGTATGCTTATCTTACTCGACCAGGCAGGTATTTGTGGCAGCAGTGGTTCGGCATGTACTTCTGGTTCTTTGGACCCATCGCACGTGCTTTTGGCGATTGGTCTTCCACATGAGATTGCACACGGCTCTCTTCGTTTGACTTTATCCGAAGAAACCACAAAGGAAGATATAGATTATACGGTGGACAAGCTCGCTGAAATTATAGCAAGACTTCGTAGCATGTCACCGCTTTACGAGGATTTTGAAAAGAAAAATAAGTAAAAAGGAAGAAAAACTATGTATAGCGAAAAAGTAATGGATCATTTTAATAACCCAAGAAACGTAGGAGAAATCGAAAATGCCAGTGGTGTGGGTACGGTTGGCAATGCAAAGTGTGGAGATATCATGCGCATTTATCTGGATATCGATGAAAATCAGATTATCCGTGACGCAAAGTTCAAAACATTTGGCTGTGGTGCAGCAGTAGCAACCAGCAGTATGGCGACAGAACTTGTAGTTGGAAAAACCGTACAGGAAGCACTCCAGGTAACCAACAAAGCAGTTATGGACGCACTTGATGGGCTCCCACCAGTAAAGGTGCATTGCTCACTTTTAGCAGAAGAAGCGATTCATGCAGCTTTATGGAATTATGCAGAGAAAAATGGCATTGTTATCGAAGGTTTAGAAAAGCCGGTAACCGATATCAGCGAACACGAAGAGGCTGAAGAGGAAGAATATTAATTTATGAAAAAGAAAGTAGTGGTAGGCTTATCTGGAGGTGTGGATTCCTCCGTAGCCGCATATTTATTAAAAAAACAAGGGTATGATGTCATTGGTGTGACTATGCAGATATGGCAGGAAGAGGATGTCTTTACCCAGGAAGAAGAGGGTGGCTGTTGCGGACTTTCTGCAGTAGATGATGCACGTCGCGTCGCACAGCTTTTGGATATTCCATACTATGTCATGAATTTCCGCGAGGATTTCCAGAAGTCGGTCATTGACTACTTTGTGTGCGAATACCAAAGAGGTTGTACCCCAAATCCATGCAACGCCTGCAATCGCCATGTGAAATGGGAGGCGCTTTTGACTAGAGCTAGGGAAATCGGGGCAGACTATATCGCGACGGGACATTATGCCCGCATCAAACAGTTAGAGAATGGTCGCTATACGATTCAAAATTCCGTAACCGCGACAAAGGATCAGACCTATGCGCTCTACAATCTCACACAAGACCAGCTAGCATATACATTGATGCCAGTTGGGGCATATACCAAAGAAGAAATCCGTGAAATTGCAAATCGTATCCAGCTTCCAGTAGCGCACAAGCAGGACAGTCAGGATATCTGCTTTATTCCGGATGGGGATTACGCAGGATTTATCAAAAGAGAAACAGGAGCCGAATTTGCTCCAGGAAATTTTGTAGATGTGGATGGAAACATCCTCGGACAGCACAAGGGCATCATTCATTATACCGTCGGACAGAGAAAGGGCTTAGGACTCACAGCCCCTACTCCGCTTTTTGTAAAGGAGCTTCGTCCAGATACGAACGAAGTAGTTATTTGCAAGTCCGAGCAGCTTTTTGAAACAGACTGCTATGTAAAGGATATGAATTACATGGGAATGCCAGAGCTTGCGCTTGGAGAAGAAGTGGAGGCAATTGGTAAGGTTCGCTATTCGCACAAAGGCGCACCATGTAAGCTGACTCTTTTGGAAGATGGCAGAGTGCATTGTCGTTTCGACGAGCCACAGCGCGCCATGACGCCGGGACAGGCTGCCGTTTTTTACCAAGATGACTATGTGCTGTGTGGCGGAACGATTGACCGCAAATAGAACATGGAAACGCTTTCTGTGTAGTTGGAGGAAAGAAATATGGGAAAAATATACAACAACGTATCCGAGCTTATCGGAAACACACCTCTTGTAGAGTTAAAACATATCGAAGAAAAATATGATTTAAAATGCCGTCTTTTAGCGAAACTGGAATATTTAAATCCAGCTGGTTCCGCAAAAGACCGAGTGGCAAAAGAAATGATAGAACAGGCAGAGCGCGATGGCATCTTGCAGCCAGGCGCAACTATTATCGAGCCAACCTCTGGAAACACAGGTATTGGATTGGCCTCCATTGCAGCGATTAAGGGGTATAAATGCATCATCGTTATTCCAGAAACCATGAGTGTAGAACGCCGCAATCTGATCAAAGCGTATGGTGCAGAAATTGTATTATCTGACGGAGCACTCGGCATGAAAGGCTCGATTGCAAAAGCAGAGGAACTCCAAAAAGAGATTCCAGGTAGCTTCATTCCTGCCCAGTTTGACAACATTGCCAATGCAAATGCACACCGCAAAACAACCGGACCAGAAATCTGGCGAGACACCGATGGCAGACTGGATATCTTTGTGGCAGGTATCGGTACAGGCGGAACGATTACGGGCACGGGTGAATACTTAAAAGAAATGAATCCAGCGATTCAGATTATCGGCATGGAGCCTGCTGCATCGCCGTTTTTATCAAAAGGAACTGCAGGCCCTCACGGTATCCAAGGGATTGGCGCAGGATTTGCTCCAAGCATTTTAAATCAGAAAATTTACGATGAAATCATTACTATCGAAGATGATGAAGCCATCGAATATGGAAAACTCGTTGGTAGAGAGGAAGGCTTCCTCGTGGGTATTTCTTCTGGTGGAGCGCTTGCGGCAGCCGTAGAGGTTGCAAAGAGACCGGAATCCGAAGGCAAGACGATTGTGGTATTGCTTCCAGATAGTGGAGATCGATATTATTCGACAAAATTATTTCAGTAGATAGTTATCATAGAGTAGAAAAAAGTGCCCCTATAAGCGATATAGAAAAGACGAGGTTAAGCGAAGCCTCGAGTCGTTCTATAGTCGCTTATAGGGGCACTTTTGCATTATTTATAAATTCTCTCTACCAAATACGGTATCGCCTGCTCGAAATTCACGCCATACCAAGGCTTTGCAGGATCTTCTAAGGTCAGTCGGATACATTCTGCAGTATAGTCCGCAGCGACTTTCACAGCCTCTTTCCAATCCATACCATTCATCATAGCGCCTACACATGTACTAGAGAAGATATCGCCAGTTCCGTGGTAACTTACAGGGAGTTTCTCGTGTTCATAGTAAGCAAATTCGCCAGTAGAACTATCGTATCCCATCACACCAGTCTTGCCTTCTTCGAAACTTACGCCCGTAAGGATAGCAATTTTTGCACCGAGGTCTGAAAGGCGAACCAGTAATTCCTTCACATAGGCTTCATCATACGAAGTCTTATACTCCATACCCGTCATAAAGCAGGCTTCTGTAATATTTGGCACGATGATGTCAGCTTTCGCACAAAGGGTAGCCATATGTTTTGCAAAGGCTTCATCAAAAGCAGGATAGAGTTTGCCGTTGTCTGCCATGGCTGGGTCTACAAAAAGGATATTAGATTCTGTTTTGAAGTCTTCAAAGAATTTCTTCATTAAATCAATTTGTTCAAAAGAACCTAGGTAGCCGGTATATACGGCATCAAATTTGAACGCTTCTTTTTTCCAATGCTCTGCAATTGGCTCTATCTGGTCGGTCAAATCTTTACAGGTAAAGTTTTGGAACATTGTGTGGGTAGAAAGCACAGCAGTTGGTAAAATGGCTGCTTCCACGCCCATGGCTGAAATAATAGGAAGTGCTACGGTTAACGAACATTTCCCTACACATGATATATCCTGAATAGTTACGATTCTCTTCATAAAATAATTCCTCCAATTCAATTCGTGTTTGTGAGGCTTTTCACAAATACCTTTAAATTTCATATGATATTTCATTATATTTTATTTTGGTCTTATTAACAGTATCACTTTTAAAATATTTTTCAAGACCAGATATGGAAAAATATATAAAATTGTATTAAATAAAGTTCAACGAAACTTGATTGAAAGAATACGCAATCTATGATATGATATGTAAGTCAAAATGTGTTTTTATGCTTAAATATAAATACAGAGCAAAATTCAAGCGCGGAGGTAAGAGAAATGTTTCAAAAGAAACAGAAAATTTATAGCGAAACTCAGGGCGTTTGTATTGTAGAGAATATCGTACAATTACCAGCAGGAAAAGGCGCGACCCTATCGTATTATGTCTTAAAATCGGTTTTAGATGAAAAGACATCCTATATCCCTGTAAAGAATCATCAGGTGAATCTGCGTGAGTTATTTACAGAGGAAGAAGCAAGAGCGCTATTACAGGATCCTGAATTGGAAAACAATGAGAGATTGAAGGCAGCCGTTTGCTATGTGTTGCAGTCAAAGGAGTAAATAAATATGGCAAATTATCATCATAATAATCGTAATCATGGTTATCGTGGCCGTGGTCGAAAAAATCAGAATGTAGAATCTCGAGAGAATCAAGAAGTGAGCCAAAAAGAAGAACAGCGCGACACGAGAGAACGTCGAGAAAACCGAAGCGGACACGATCAGCAGGAAGCAAGAGAGCAATACCGCGAACGACGTGAACGCGAAAATCGAGCAAATAATAAAGAAAACCGTGAGAATAGAGACTCTCGCAATAATCGTGACAATCAGGTGATAAGCACCTTTATCCTTGGCACAAAAGAGCTGGAAGGAAAAAATGCCGAGTTCCAGTATGACAAAGGCTGGTACAGTATTACCGATATTATCGGAGAAGAAAAGAACGTAATCTACAAATCCAAAAATGCACAGGAAGCATATACGAAATGGAATGTATATATAGGACGTAAGAAAGAACGTTCGCAACGTGCAGAAAAGACAGAAAACTAGTTTTATTTATATAGTTGTATCCTAGAAAGAAGGTGAATGCATGTCTTATACGGCCCTTTATCGAAAATTCCGTCCGCAGGAATTTGAGGATGTAAAAGGACAGGATCATATCGTAACGACTTTAAAAAATCAAATAAAGGCCGATCGAATCGGACATGCGTATCTTTTTTGTGGAACGAGAGGTACAGGTAAGACTACCGTGGCTAAAATTTTTGCCAAGGCAGTCAACTGTGTGCACCCAATCGACGGCAGCCCATGCGGAGAATGTGCGGTTTGTAAAGCGATTGCAGACGGTTCTTCAATGAACGTCATAGAAATCGACGCCGCATCAAATAACGGTGTAGATAATATCCGACAGATTCGTGAAGAGGTTACCTATCGCCCAACGGAAGGAAAATACAAGGTTTATATCATCGACGAAGTGCATATGCTTTCTGCAGGCGCTTTTAATGCTTTGTTAAAAACCTTAGAAGAACCACCATCTTATGTTATTTTTATCTTAGCGACAACAGAGGCGCATAAAATCCCGATTACGATTTTGTCGCGTTGTCAGAGATATGATTTTCATCGTATTTCTATTGATACTATCGCAGGACGTTTGATGGACCTGATGAAAGAAGAGCAGGTGGAGGTTGAGGAACGCGCCATCCGTTATGTTGCGAAAGCGGGTGATGGTTCCATGAGAGACGCTTTATCGTTATTAGATCAGTGTATTGCTTTTCATTTAGGGGAAACCTTGACATATGAAAATGTATTGGAAGTATTAGGTGCGGTAGATACAGAAATCTTCTCTCGTTTGCTTCGCCAGATTATAAATAAAGATATCACAGGAGCAATTGGAACGCTCGACACCTTGGTTGACGAGGGGCGTGAAATGGGGCAGATGGTAAATGATTTTACCTGGTATCTGCGCAATCTACTCCTCATGCAGAGTTCTGATGATATGGAAGATGTTTTAGATATGTCAAAGGAGCATATCGCGGCACTCAAAGAAGAGGCTCAGCTGGTAAAGCCAGAGGTGCTCATGCGTTATATCCGCATCTTTTCGGAATTAGGCAATCAGGTAAAATATGCAACACAGAAGCGTATTTTAATTGAGATTGCGATTATCAAACTGTGTAAACCGCAGATGGAAAAGGATTATGAGTCGGTGGTGGATCGAATTGCCAGCATAGAAGCGAAGCTTGCAAATGGAATTCCTGTAGCGGCAGTTTCAAGTGTGGCGATAGATGGCACAAATAGGAACCAAGTAGGCACTGCAGGTGCTGCAATCGGCCAAACGGGTCAAAAGCCACAACTTCCAAAGGCGATTCCAGAGGATATCCAAACAGTGATTAAGAATTGGAGATCCATTTTATCAGAAATCGGAGCTATTACAAAAACCTATCTAGCCAAAGCGGT
>JAGBEZ010000137.1 GCA_017936725.1 Agathobacter sp. | reverse complement strand
GTATTAGACGAATACATTCGAACAGGAATAGATGTGGATGCACTAGTTTCGAATCAGCTTTTAATTAATATATTTGAAAAAAACACACCACTTCATGACGGTGCAATTATTGTAAGAGGAAACAGAGTGGTATCCGCCACCTGCTATCTGCCACTTTCCGATAGCCTAAGACTTAGCAAAGAATTAGGAACCAGACATCGTGCGGCTGTTGGCATTAGTGAAGTGAGTGACTCGCTTACTGTTGTTGTGTCTGAGGAAACCGGACGCGTATCAGTGGCGTATCGAGGTGAGATTTTCCGTGATTTAGACGCAGATGAGCTGCGTGCAAAATTGCAGCAGTTGCAGAAACTACCTGTAGAGAAATCCACAAAAGGAATTGAGAATTTGAAGAGGAGGTTGAAGAATGAAAAATAATATTCTAAAGACCTTAACCAACAATCTGGGATTTAAGATTTTAGCAGTCTTCTTCGCCTTCACCTTATGGCTTTTTGTATACAATCTGGATGATCCGATAAAGACAAAGACGTTAACCATAAATGTCAATATGGAGAACAGAGAAAATCTGGATAATATGGGAAAATACTACGAGGTTCTGGAAGGATCCAACAAGGTGTCTTTTTCCGTAACAGCGGTTCGAAGCATTTTGGATAAACTAGATGAATCTGACTTTACGGCAACAGCAAACATGGACCAGATTGTTATAGAGCAAGATGGTGCAATTGGAACAGTTCCAATTGAAATCAAATGCACTTCAAATGCAAATGAAAGTGCAATTAAACTTAGAGCCACGAACAAAACACTGAGACTAGGGCTGGAAGATTTGATGATTAAACAGTTTGTAGTGTCGGCAAAAGCTTCGGGTGAAGTTGCAGAAGGATATGCGCTTGGAAGTGTACAGGTGACAGCACCAAACGTATTAAAGGTGTCTGGACCAAAATCTATTGTAGAGACGATTGCATCGGCGGTAGCTACGATTGATGTATCTGGCATGTCAGAAGAGTGGACATCATATCGTCCTGTTCCAGTTTTATATGACAAAGATGGAAAGGAAGTTGATACAACCCGTCTGACTTTAAGTAATAGTACGGTGAACGTATCGGCAGAAATCTTAAATACCAAGGAAGTAGAGATTGTGGTGAAGCCAGTGGGAACCCCAGCAGAAGGCTACACCGTGACCTCCATAAAGAGCAAGCCATCTAAGATTTTGCTTAAGGGAAGCAAATCTTTATTGAATACAATAAATGCGATTGAAATACCAGAAGACTTGATTTCGGTTGCAGGAAAAGCCGAAGACGTAAAGGCAACGGTTGACGTATCCGAATACATCCCAGATGGTGTATCCTTAGTAGATCCAGAAGGTGCTTCTGTGGAAATTACAGTAGAAATTGGAAAAATCAAAGAAAAGGTATTTAGTATCAATACGGAGAATATTATAATTACTGGACTTTCTACACAAAGCAAACTTGAATTTGAGCTTGCCAGTGTTGCCGTACATGTATCCGGCTTGGAAGAAGATATCGCAAGCTTAAGCAACGAGAGTCTAAGCGGTAGTATTGATGTGACGCATCTTCCAATTGGTATTTACGAAGTGGAACTGGTATTAGACTTAGATGAAAGTAAATACAGTTACCTACCTGTGAAGGTGACTGTATATATCACAGACGCATCTATGCCGGATGTGAATGTGCCAGAGGAGGAATAAGATGGCAAGATTATTTGGAACAGATGGTGTACGTGGCATAGCAGGAACAGAGCTTACAATTGAGCTCGCAATGAAGCTGGGCCAGGCAGGTGCATATGTACTTACAAAAGAGAAATCGCATCAGCCAACGATTATAGTAGGCTGTGATACACGTATTTCGGGAGGTATGCTGGCGAATGCATTGATGGCAGGAATTTGTTCTGTAGGTGCAAATGCAGTATATGTAGGGGTGTTACCTACACCAGCGGTGGCCTATTTGACACGTTGGCATAAAGTAGATGCGGGTGTCATGATTTCCGCATCACACAACCCAATGGAATTTAATGGAATCAAATTCTTTAATGGGGATGGATATAAGCTCTCCGATGAATTGGAAGATGAAATCCAGTATCACATCGAGCACAATATGGAAGATATTGATTTTCCAATTGGTTCGGGAGTAGGAAAAATCAAATACCGTTTTGATATGAAGGAAGAATATATCGAATACGAAAAGGACTGTGTACCAGTAAACTTACGAGGCATGAAAATCGTAATCGACTGTGCAGAAGGTGCAAACCATTACACCGCAGTAGAAACCTTAAGAGATTTGGGCGCAGAGCTTATTGCAATTCATATCAATCCAGACGGCGCAAATATCAACGCGAACTGTGGCTCTACACATATGGAGGAATTAAAGGCTCGTGTTGTAGCAGAGAAAGCACAGGTGGGCATAGCCTTTGATGGTGACGCAGACCGTATGCTTGCGGTAGATGAAAAAGGAAACATGGTAGACGGCGATCAGATTATGCTGATTTGCGCAAAACATTTAAAGGACAAAGGACTATTAAAGGATGACACTTTGGTAGTAACCGTTATGACCAACCTGGGACTTACCCTAGCTGCCAAAGAGCTTGGCATTAAGTTAGAGAAGACCAAGGTAGGAGATCGATATGTATTAGAAAACATGTTGGAAAACGGATATAATCTGGGAGGTGAACAGTCAGGCCATGTGATTTTCTTAGATGATAACACCACGGGAGATGGACTTTTAAGTGCACTTCACTTGCTACAGGTAATGGTAGAAACAGGAAAACCGTTATCCGAGCTTGCATCTATCATGGAAGTACTTCCACAGGCACTTGTCAACGCGAAGGTGCCAAATCATAAGAAGAACAGTTACATGGAATATCCACAGATTGCAAAGGCAATTGATGCACTGGAAGCAAAATTTGCCGGGGAAGGCAGGGTGCTTATCCGTCCTTCCGGAACAGAACCGCTGATTCGTGTTATGATTGAAGGAAAGGATCAAAGGGTAATCGAGGAAGAAGCTCGTAAATTGGCTAGTTTGATTATGGAAGTTATGTTATAATAAAAGGAAATGTATTGGGGGTATTTATATGAAAACACAGATTGTAAAAATTACAAATCCAACAGGGTTAGATGTTAAGCCTGCAGGAACCTTATGTAAAGAGGCAATAAAGTTTAAATGCAAGATAACATATGTCTATGGAAGTGCAAATACTGCTAATGCAAAGAGTATGCTCAGCGTGTTAGGTTCTAGCATTAAGTATGGAGACGAAATAGAGCTTATATGTGATGGAGAAGACGAAGAAGAGGCTTTGGCACATTTGGTTGCTTGTTTCGAGGCAGGTTTAGAAGACTAAAAAGAGAAAGTCAGGAGATTTTGGAATGTTGAATTTTAAGAGATACAAAAGAGTACCTGTGGTAGACTACCCACAGCGTCAGTGGCCAAACAAAGAAATTGAAAAAGCGCCTATCTGGTGTTCGGTTGACCTACGAGACGGCAATCAGGCCCTTATCGAGCCTATGACGGTAGAAGAAAAGGTAGAGATGTTCCAGCTTCTAGTGAAATTAGGGTTCAAAGAAATCGAAATTGGATTCCCAGCGGCATCTCAGATTGAATTTGATTTCTTACGTAAATTGGTAGCTGACAATATGATTCCGGATTATATGAAAGTACAGGTGCTTTGTCAGTGCAGACAGGAGCTTATTGATCGTACCTTTGAAGCAATTCAGGGGATACCAAATGTTATTTTCCATATCTATAATTCCACATCGACACTTCAGAGAGATGTGGTATTCCACAAAGATATGCCAGAAATCATTGAGATTGCCAAAGCAGGCACACGTATGGTCAAAGCAGGCATGAAAAATTATGATGGAAATCTGACATTGGAGTATTCTCCAGAAAGTTTTACGGGAACCGAGCTTCCATTTGCATTAGAAATTTGTACGGCGGTGCAGAAGGAATGGGATCATGCAAATGATAATCCGATTATCTTTAATCTGCCAGCTACGGTAGAAATGAATACGCCAAATGTGTACGCTGACCAGATTGAATGGATGAATACACATTTTGAAGATAGAGAAAATGTTATCCTTTCTGTACATCCTCACAACGACAGGGGTACGGGTGTAGCAGCAACCGAGCTTGCACTTCTTGCAGGTGCAGACCGTGTCGAAGGTACACTTTTTGGAAATGGAGAACGTACTGGAAACGTAGATATCTTAAATATCGCTTACAACATGTTCTCTCAGGGTATAGACCCAGAACTGAACATTGAAAATGTAAATGAAATTATTGAAATATACGAACGCTGCTGTAAGATGCAGGTAGGTATGCGTCATCCATATGCTGGAAAGCTGGTATTTACCGCATTTTCTGGTTCGCATCAGGATGCAATCAACAAAGGGGAACAGGCACTTGCAGAACGTGGCGGAGAGTATTGGGAGGTTCCATATCTTCCTATCGACCCAGCTGACGTAGGACGTCAGTACGAACCAGTTGTTCGTATCAATAGCCAGTCTGGAAAGGGCGGCGTAGCATTTGTTATGAATACGGTATATGGCTACAAGCTTCCAAAGGCTATGCACAGAGAATTCGCGGATGTTATCCAGTTGATTTCGGAAAAAGAGGGCGGCGAAGTACCACCAGCACGTATTATGGAAGCTTTCCGTGGGGAATACTTAAGAAGAAAAGCCCCTTATGAATTTATCAGCGCGAAAGTGGAAGATGATCATACCGATGAAGAGACCAGAGTAACACTCGTCTTCCGTTATCATGAAAGAGAAATTATCTCAGAGGGACGCGGTACCGGTCCAATTGATGCAGTGCGTATTGCAATCAAAAATGGTGTAGGCGCAGCAGACTTTACGATTGTAGACTATGATGAGCATGCACTTAGTGAGGGTTCACATGCGAAAGCTGCAGCGTATATTCAGATGAAAGACAATAAAACAGGTCGCGTGACATTTGGAGTAGGTGTAAGCAGCAATATTACCAGAGCATCTATCCGAGGCGTGTTCTCGGCACTGAATCGTTTGTCAGCAGAATAAGAATATTACATATCAAAAGATTAAAGAAGGATAAAGAAATGATAGCTATTAAGAAGAGTTTTGCAAACTTTATGATTTATGCACTTAAAATGTTGATGTATGCAAGTTTATTACTCTCGTTCGTGTTTGTATTCGGCAGAGACAGCTTTGCCCTTTTGCAACCATCCAGAACGATGGGTATTACATGGTTAACTTATATTGTGGTATTACTTTTAATGGTAGCAATCTATGGAAAATATGACATAGGACGCCGTAAAAACAAACCAATTATCTATTCCTTAGGCCTTGCAGTAGTATTAACAGATATTATCACGTATTTAGAACTGATGATTATGAATACTATTACGCCGGATTTATTGGCCTTTCGTTTGACCAATATCGGAGAATTGTTAGGTATCTTAGGTCTTCATACGCTGATTGTAATTGGGTTTGTAGCTTTTGGAAACTGGATGTATTTTAAACTGATTCCGCCAGAAAAATGCTGTATTATTACCAATAAAGATGCGAAATTAGAACAGATTACACGCAGTATTAAAAAATATCAGAAACAGTATGAAGTAAAGAGAATTGTAGATTATCGACGTACAGATCTCGAAGAAATCATTAGTCAGATGGACACAGTATTCTTGTATGATGTTCCAGTTAGTGAGAGAACCGATATCGTACATTATTGTTATGAGCATCTGATTAATATCTATATTAATCCAGAGATAACTGATATCGTAGAAAATCTTGCAGAGTATTATTTATTAGACGACGTGTCTATGCTGAACTTCAATGTGGAGGGACTTACTTTAGAGCAGAGATTCTTTAAGCGCACTTTTGATATTATCTTATCTGCATTGGCTATTATTATAAGCAGCCCTATCTGGATTATAGCAGCGATTGCGATTAAGTTAGGTGATGGAGGTCCTGTATTCTTTAAACAGAACCGTGCGACACGAGACGGAAAAGTATTCCAGGTATATAAATTCCGTACCATGAAGCAGAATGTTGAAAATCGTTCTGCTACAGCAGACGATGACCGTATTACAAAAGCGGGTCATATTCTTCGTAAAACAAGAATGGACGAGCTTCCACAGTTTTTAAATATTTTCCTTGGTGATATGAGTTTTGTAGGACCACGTCCAGAGATGCTTGAAAACGTATATTCTTATACCGAAGAATTGCCAGAGTTCCAGTATCGTCTTCGTGTAAAAGCTGGTCTTACTGGCTATGCACAGATTGCAGGTAAATATAATACTACTCCAAAGGACAAGCTTATCATGGATATGATGTATATCGAAAGATATAGCTTCTGGAATGATATCAAGCTTTGCTTTCAGACCTTAATCGTGCTTCTAAAGTCTGATAGCACGGAAGGTTTCCAGACGAGAAATGATGTATTCCAGGTGGAGGAAACACCAGAGAGCAAAAAAATAAAGTAATGGAGAAGAATGGATGATAGTTGCAGGGATAACGCTTTTTCACCCAGATTTGGAAAGATTAAAAGAGAATATAGATTCCATAGTCAGTCAGGTAGATGAGGTGGTATGCATTGATAATGGTTC
>JAGBEZ010000136.1 GCA_017936725.1 Agathobacter sp. | reverse complement strand
TATGGAAATCCTATCATTGAAATGGAAGTTATGTTTTCAGAAGATGCGAATGTTAAGAAGAAAATAGTAACACTTCTTAACGATGTGGGAATCGATATTGAAGATTACAGATTTGATAGCGATGAAAAGCAGTTGTTCTTAAAGAGGACAATTGCTGGGAATCCATATGAGTTAAGTCTGAGTGAGGAATCTGATGGTACCAGAAAGTTAATTGCAGCATTACCAGCAATACTTATTGCACTTCAAGAAGGTCGTTTGGTTATCATTGACGAATTGGATGCAAAGCTCCATCCAAAACTTTTAAGATATGTGATTTCGTTATTTAAGAATCCAAAGATTAATAAGAATGGAGCGCAGTTGCTCTTTACATCACATGATATGCCTACTATGAAGAATACCGTATTCAGAAGAGATGAAATATGGTTTGCGGCATTGAATGAGAAGAGGAGTAGTGAGATCTATTCGCTATATGAAATTCGTCATGAGGATAATGAAAGGATTAAGAGCACAGCAGCTTTTGATAAGCAATATTTGGAAGGTAGATATGGAGCAGATCCATATCTACAGAATATGCTGAGCGGGGGTGATTGGATTTGAGTTTAAGACCTCCGAAGAAAAGTGACTTGAATAAGCCGTGGATGAAGAAACCGGATAGAGAGATTAAAATCCGTCCGGAATATCATTTGATTGTGACGGAAGGAACCGATACAGAGCCAGCGTATTTTGGAGCAATCCAAGCGATTATCAACAAGGATTATCCAGAGAAAATACAATTAAAAGTATTTGGTGTGGGCGATAATACAGTAAGTTTGTTTGAAAAAGCAAAGCAATTAACAAAAGATAACCCGAACGGATACCGACATGTGTGGATAGTTTATGATACGGATGATTTCCCAGCAGCGCATATTGACAAAGTGGTACAACTATGTGCTGAGAGCAGCATGGATGAAATAGAATATCATGCAATTTGGTCTAATCAATGCATAGAACTTTGGTTTTTGTTGCACTTCGGCTTTATGCAATCTGATATTCATAGGAGCGAGTACTGGCCGAAATTAACAGAGTGTTTAAAGAAAGTCGGTGCAGGGGAATATACAAAGAATCGTAGCGACATGTATCATGTTCTGCGTCCATATATGGATATAGCAATAGCCAATGCAAAAAGTTTGGATGTAATAAATTATGGAAAAGCACCATCTAAGGCTGCACCGGGAACAAAGGTGTATGAGTTGGTGGAAAGGTTAAGAACGTATCTATAGAGCAGGCATTTCGCCTGCTTTTTTCTTGACAAAAGTTATCATATATGATAACTTAGTGATATGAGTTTTCGAGTGAAGTAGGAGAGGGATATGCAGAAAAGAAAAGCGACTACGCCAAGAGAAGACGTGGTGCGTCAGCTTCGGGAAGTGCGAAAGGCCGAGGGGATGACGCAGGAGCATTTGGCAGAGTTAGTAGGGACAAAGAAATCGAATATCTCTCGATTAGAGAGCGGGCGTTATAATCCCAGTCTGGACTTTCTCGTGAAGGTAGCAGATGGACTTGGAAAAGAGATTTCGGTAAAGGTAATGTAGGAGGAGAGAAGTCATGTCGACGGTTAAGAAACTTGGGAATTTTACAGGAAATGATATTGAGTTATGCAGAACGACGAATAGGAAAGCAGGAAATCAGACGATACAGGCGCTTGTGGATGCACACATTCCTTTTACCAGAAATTCCAAGAGAATTCCTTTTTATAAAAGAGAACAGTACGATGGTGCACGTGAGTTTACAGTGATAAGCATTAATCCACATAGATATGGTCAGGCAAGACGTGTCGTGGATCAGATGGATAGCCTTTATAGATGCAGACTTGTGGTTTCTAATTATTAGTATTTTTAGAAAGAAATAATTTAAAAACAGGAGCGAGTATGGTAGAATAAAATCTAGTGTACTCGCTTTTTATGTGGAGAAAAATTATCGAAATTTCCACAAAGCAAAAAGGAGTAGGAACAGAATTAACTTAGAGGATATAGAATGGGACGAAAACGTAATAGAAAGAATCAAATTGAAGAGAGAGAAGAGAAAAAAAGAGGCAAACGCCGAGAGATATATGAAATAGTGGAAGAAATCGAAGATGACTTCGAAGCGGAAGAGAATTCCCTCGATGTTGTGACCAGACGCATGCTTTTGGTTTTACGTGTGTTGGTCTTTTCAATTGTGCCGATTCTTTTGTTTTATCTGATGGAAGCCTTTGAACACAATGCGTTCGAAGAAGTAAGAAGCCTGGCGCAGGTGTACAATATTCTTTTGTTTGAACTGATTGCATGGCTTTTATTTTTTATTACAGGAAGTGGGAGAATGGCCCTTCGAATAGAAACGGTTGTGGCACTGGTCTATGGATTGGTGAATCATTATGTGATGGCATTTCGTTCGACACCGCTTGTGCCATGGGATATTTTTTCGATAAAGACGGCTGCCAGTGTAGCAGGAAACTATGATTTTACACCGACAAATGAACTTTTTGTAGTGTGTGGAGCGTTTGTGGTACTCTTTCTTTTGCTGCATTTTGTAAAACTAAAGTTTCCTTATGGTGTGTTTATGCGTATTATTCCTACGATTTGCATTGGACTTGTGCTTTGCACGTTTGTGAATTTACTTTGGGATGATGAGTTTCAGACGGATAGTTATTTG
>JAGBEZ010000135.1 GCA_017936725.1 Agathobacter sp. | reverse complement strand
GCTTTGCAATAAGCTCTACCGTAATGGTATGGCATCCTACCAGTTTCAAAATCTCATCTACGATTTCCATGTCTTTCGCTGGCAGAGTACGCCCATAGTTTGTGGTAAAAATCTGACGTACTTTATCAAAATCACGAATCTTTCCAACCTGCATCGTTGGATAGTCACAATGTTCGTTTCTAGTTGTAATCAAAAGTTTATATGGTCCATTCACCACATCATCCAGATAGTTATCATCATCTACATCGAAATTATCAATGATAAGAAGCGTGCGTTCTGTTGCAAGATCTTTAAAAATCTTCAATTTTCTCTTGAAAAAGTCCTCTTGGGACTCATCCTCTGCTTTTCGCAGATTGTCAATCGGAATCTCATCTCCAGAAACCAATGTCATCAAATCATGGGTATAACTTGCAAAGATAACGGTATCATAGCGGTCATGATACATTTTCGCATAGCCTTTTGCAATCTCGCTTTTTCCGATGCCCCCCATCCCCTGTAAGAAAAGAATATGGCCGGATTCTAAATGGTCCGCAATCTCTTTTAATTCTTCTTCACGTCCAATAAAAAGTCCGCGTGGCCATACAATTTTGTCTGATAATTTCCAACGATTCTGGTTCATATAAACAGCATCTTCACCAGACAAATTTTTGATTCGATCTGTCAGTTCTGCAAAACGTTCTTCCAATGGGGGAAGGACTGCATCCAGCCAGTGACAAGGTCCCAAATGATAACGTAAACGGTCCGATAATTCTTCTTTGTCCACTTTAAATGGCAGAATATAATCACATGTATGAGTAGCTTCGGTAACTTCCTTTGTTACCTCGCTCGATTCAATGGAATTATGTGTAATGATTACCACAAAAACATTACTACGTCTCAAACCGTCCATAATGGAACCAGCCCAATCCGTCGTATTGATATCACGTGGCGCAATCCAACAACGTATCCCTTCATTTTCCAGATGATGGCACATAGCATCCGCAATGATTTTATCCGCAGAGCTATGACTAATAAAAACAAGATGCTCTTTTGTACTCATACGAAACTCTCTTTTCTACGAAATTATTGTAGATATTATAAAATGAAGCCAATTTCTTGTCAATTCGAATAAACACTTCTTAGAAGAAATTTATTGCGTACCGGCAAAAACAGCCCTTCTCTGTTTCCAAATCTTCTACATGCAAAAATCCTAATTTCTGTGCAAGTTTCTTTGATGCTAGATTCTCATCTTTTATCATCACGTTAATTCTTTCAAATCCCGTATTTTCTTTTGCATATTCGATAATCGCTTCACAGACTTCCGTCGCAAATCCCTGTCTTTGATAATTCGTTCCTATGACATAGCCCAAATCAAGTTCGATTTCATCATGGTATTCCCGATGCTCCAATCCTGCTCTGCCAATTAGTGCTCCTGTATCTTTGGAAAAAACAAGCCATAGTCCATATCCAAAGTATCGGTACATATTTTCAATATATGCACGTTGTAATTCTTTTTCCTCTTCGTATGCATGAAGGGCATCTGTGTATCGGCAGATTTCTTCATCACGATATAGGACAAACAAGTCGTCCAAATCCTCCAGCGTCAATTCCCTTACCACACAACGCTTCGTTTCTAAAATCGTCCACGGAATATGATGGTATCTTTGGTATACCTTTTCCAAAAAATCCACATCCACTTCCTCGAAACCTTCCACCAGCATATTCACACCTGAATATGTCTGATGTGGAAATTCAGGATTGGCATATGCCATCGTCGCAATCCCAAGTTCTTTGCCAAGGGCAATCGTGGTATCGGTTGCGGCGATAAGGAGGGTGTGATTCTTCTCTTTTTGAAGCACTTCTTTTAATTCATCTGTAAAATGATAAAGTCGTATTTCTACGTTACTTTCATATTTATCCAACTGCGTATTTAATTCATTTTTTAGTGCTACTATTCTTTTCAACACCACAGATTTATCCTCTCTAATCATATGTTTATTTTTAAGATACTAGATTTTATTTCAAAAAACAACAAAAAGAGCGTGACAACATCACGCTCCTTTTACAACTATCTTATTGGAAAAATGTAGGTTTAACGATTGTTATTCTTTGCTGGTTCTGGATATTCCACACCAAAAGTTTCTACAGAGACTTTCTTCATCTTCTGCTCTTCGAATGGTCGGTCATTATAATCCGTTACAGTTTCTGCAATTGCATTAACTACATCCATACCTTCGATAACCTTACCAAATGCTGCATATGCACCGTCAAGGTGTGGAGAAGTTTTGTGCATTACGAAGAACTGACTTCCTGCTGAGTTTGGATCAAATGCACGCGCCATAGAAAGTACACCTTCTGTATGCTTTAAATCATTTACAAAACCATTCTGATAAAATTCACCGTCGATACCATATCCTGGGCCACCCATACCTGTACCTGTTGGGTCACCGCCCTGAATCATAAAGCCACGGATTACGCGGTGAAAAATGACTCCATCATAAAAGTTTTTGTTTACTAAACTAATAAAGTTATTTACTGTGTTTGGAGCGATTTCTGGATAAAGCTCTGCTTTGAAAACGCCTCCATTTTCCATTTCGAATGTTACGATTGGATTCTGTGCCATTTTTAATTCCTCTTTTCTTTATTTTGTAAGCGCTTCGACCACCTTTGGAAAATCCATAAAGTGTGACGCCTTAATTAATATATTGTCGCCCTCTTTTACATAAGAGAGAAGTGACTCAATCATATCATCACGGTTTTCAAAATAGAACACCTGACAAATATCCTCGGCAGAATCTTTAGTATCTTGTGTGGCTGCTTCTACGCCCGCTTTGTATTCTGCAGCCAAAGTGCCCGCACAAAATAGTGTGTGTATCTTCTTTTCTGCCACGCACTTGCCTACACCAAAGTGGAGTATCTTTTCATCTTCTCCAAGCTCACCCATGTCGCCAAGTACCGCTATCGTGCGGCCTTTTGCATGCGATAACACATCTAGCGCCGCTTCCATGGAAACAGGGTTAGCATTGTAACAGTCGTCAATCACATTGTAGCCATTGGTTTTGATTACATTTGTTCTGCCTGCGATCGTCTTCGCTTCCGCGATCCCCTTTTGAATCTCTTTCAAAGTAAGTCCAAGCTCTAATCCTACTGCCGTAGCGGCCAACGCGTTATATACATTGTGCTCACCTGGAATCGTAATATGTGCTTCAAACTCGCCCTGTGGAGTATGAATCACAGCACGCATGCCCTCAAATCCGAGGTTTGCGACCTCGGTCGCGTAAATCGCTTTTTCGGCCATGCAAACGCCTGCAGCGTCCACCTGCGGCTCTGCTCCGATACCATAGAAAACAGCATCTCTGCCATTTACCTTTTTCTTCGTAGAAAGCTTGTCGTCATCGCCATTTAAAATCGCAAGACCGCCCTCTCTCATATGTTCAAAACACTCTGTTTTGGCTTGTAAGATACCATCACGTGTACCTAAGTTTTCCAAATGACATAAACCGATATTGGTAATGACACAGATATCTGGATTTGCAACTGTCGCTAAGCGATGCATCTCGTTAAAATCGGAAATACCCATTTCTAAAATCGCTACTTCATGCTCTGCTCGAATCCCAAATACAGTAAGTGGCAAACCGATTTCGTTGTTAAAATTACCTGCCGTTTTATGTACCTGATATTTCTGTGAAACCACAGAGGCAATCATTTCTTTGGTACTGGTTTTTCCTACGCTACCGGTGATACCTACTACTTTGATAGGTAAACTCTGACGATAAAAAGCCGCAATCTTTTTGAGCGCTGCTTCTGAAGACGCTACTCGGATATATGGCCCAGCAGGGTTTTCCAATTCTATTTCAGAAAGCACACAGCAAGCACCTTTTTCAAATACCTGTGGGATAAATTTATGTCCATCCACACGCTCTCCCTTGATTGGGATAAACAGATAGTCCTCTTCTACCAAACGGCTGTCGATTACAGCTCCACAAATTACCTTGTCTTCGAATTCTTTTGCACCAATATATGTACCCTCACATGCACCAGCTATATTTTTCAAAGTCATGTTCGGCATTTCTTTTTTCATATTATCGTTGCCTCCCTATTTCCGCTTTTCTTTTCACGCATACACTATGTCATGACATCCTGTGATGTGCAAAGTAATTACTTCGCATAGCGTTTCAATGAGATTTCAATAATTTTCTCACAAAGCTGGTTGAAGTTCATGCCTACAACTGCCGCCTCCTGTGGAAGCAAACTCGTAGGTGTCATACCTGGAAGGGTATTGGCTTCTAAGCAGTACATCTCGCCTTCGTCGCTGATTAAAAAATCCGAACGAGAGTAAGTGTCTAAACCGATGACCTTTGCTACT
>JAGBEZ010000134.1 GCA_017936725.1 Agathobacter sp. | reverse complement strand
GATTGCACATATGGACACGGCTCCAGACTTTTCTGGTGAAAATGTAAAGCCGCAGATTATTGAAAATTATGATGGAAAAGACATCTTTTTAAGCGGAAGCGACAGTTATATTAAGGTTTGCGACTTCCCACATCTAAAAACTCTAAAAGGACACCGCCTGATTACTACCGATGGCACCACATTACTTGGCGCAGATGATAAAGCTGGAATCGCAGAAATCATGACAGCGGTAGAAGAAATCAAAGCCAGCGACATCCCTCATGGCGATATCTGGATTTGCTTTACTCCAGACGAGGAAGTCGGCATGGGACCAAATGGATTTGACCTCGACTATTTCAAGGCAGACTATGCCTACACCGTAGATGGAGGCTATGAAGCAGATATTGCTTACGAAAACTTCAATGCCGCTAGTGCAGAATTTCAGATTAATGGGGTAAGTGTTCACCCAGGCGAAGCCAAAGACGTCATGGTAAATGCAGCCCTTATCGCGGCTGAAATCGCGATGTCTCTCCCAAAAAGAGAGACCCCTGCACATACAGAACACCGCGCAGGCTTTTTCCATTTGACAGATATGTCAGGTGATGTCGTTTCTTCCAAACTTTCCTACATTGTTCGCGACCATGACGAAAATATATTTGAATCCAGATTGAATCTCTTACGTACCTTGGAAATCACAATGAATCAAAAATATGGAGCGAATACAGTGAACCTTACCATTACACATTCCTATGAAAATATGATTTCTATCATAAAAGACCATATGTATGTCGTAGATTTGGCAAAAGATGCCATTTTTACCGTTGGTTTAGAACCTGTATCTTCACCAGTTCGTGGTGGTACCGATGGCGCACGTCTCTCCTTTATGGGGCTGCCTTGTCCAAACCTTGGCACTGGCGGATATGCCTTCCATGGTCCTTACGAACATGTCAGTGTGGATGCGATGGAACGTGTTGTAAAAATATTAAAAGAAATTATTTCGAATCCAATAGATAAATAATCGAGAGGACATATTATATGATAAAACTAATTATCTTTTTCATACCTTTTTTCCTAGGCGTATGGGGATTTTTATTAGAAGGAGAACCTCTGCTGGATGCATTTTTTTACTCTATCAATCTCTATCTTTTAAATTACACTTACCATCCAGCCAATCTATGTATCGAACTCGCCCGCTGGCTTGCTCCACTTATGACCGCTAGTGGTATTTTGCTTGCAATCGCAACTTTAAGAGACCGACTCGTTCACTTTATCCTATATCTCACAGGAAAAAGCATCGTCGTATACGGCTCGGATGAAACAAAAGAAAAACTATTACGCGAAATTGGAAAATATGGAATCAATGGACAAGACCGATTTATCCGTGCTTCCAAATACATTTTATTAGACGACGAAGACACAAACTTTGCGTTTTATGCTTCAAACAAGAAAAAGTTGGAAAAGAGTATCGTTTACTTAAAAAGTCACTCCCTCCCTGCAGAATCGGTCTGCGAAAGCAATCTTCGTTTATTCTGCCCGGAAGAGACCTCGACTCGTTTGTTCTGGAAGCAGAACTTTCTATATCCCGTTTCGGTACAGAATGGACATGTCCTTGATATTGTGTTTATTAGTTTTGATAAATTAGGAGAGGAACTGCTACTCTTTGGTCTGCAGAACAATATTTTCTCTGCACAGCAAAAAATCACCTATCATATCTTTGGGGATGGTACACATTTTCAGGCAACACATACCGAGCTTAGCTCTGTTTCAGACCCTATCCTGTTTTACGACAAGCCTTGGTACGAAAGCAAAGAATTATTAGAACGAGCGCATATGGTCATCGTCCTTGAGCAAAACAATCAAACCTCTCTGCTTCGCAATCTGCTCTTTACCATTCGCAAACCGCAGATTCACGTATTTACTGCCAACCCTACCAGTGCAAACCTCTTAGCAGAAAAAGAACGACTGATTTGTTTTAATTGGAAAACCGAATCGCAGAATCTTGATTACATTTTAAACGACGTCTTATTCCACCGTGCAAAACGCATCAACCTGCGTTATGCACACTTGTACTCTGGCGTTTCGGAGACTCCAGAAGAATCGGAAAAGCAATGGGCTCTCCTGGATACCTTTACTCGCTACTCTAATATCAGCTCTGCAGATTATCATGAAATGCGCCTGCAAATGCTGGATTTTGATGGATATTCTACCACCGATGCATTACCAGATGATGTACTAGAGATTTACTCCGAATTGGAGCATATCCGCTGGTGCCGCTATCATTATCTAAACAATTGGAAACATGGTATTCCTGAAAATGGAAAGAATAAAGACAAAAAACTCCGTATCCACATAGACTTGATTCCATATGAGAATCTTACGAACGGAGAAAAAGAGAAAGACCGCGAGAATATTCGTATCTTACATAATATACAACTATAACGTCTCAAAATTAAATCAGGGAGGTCATTTTATATGACTTCCCTGATTTTTTCGTTTCTTGCATTTTTCTTTATTTTTAAAAGTAGATATAATAGCGCACATCCGCACAGTACGCCACTACTATCTAGCATCACATCTACGATTGCTCCTGCTCGTCCATCTGAAAAAAGCTGTATCGTCTCATCGCAGCAGGCTACAAGTGTACCTGCCAACCACGGAAGAAGCACTCGCCTTTTTGACATCGCTTCCTTCACCGTCTGTGACAACAACATCCCTAAGATAAAGAACTCTGTAAAATGAGCACCTTTTCGGATTATCGTCTCCAGCAAGTCGGTATGTTCAAACCCTTCTGGACAAATCCATTCCACTATGGTTGCTACGATTCCTCCACTCAACTGACTGGATTTTTCACTATTCTGCATAGAAAAGGAAAAGATGACGCATATCCATGCAATCGTTATCATCAAAAAAATAATACTTCGTTTATTTAAATTCATACTGCGATATTATTTTCTCCAAACCATCTTATTTACCACTCCGGTATAGCTTTGTATGAGTTTTACCACCTTCGTGGATACGTTTTCTTCGATATAGTCTGGTACTGGAATACCATAGTCCCCATTTACATTCATAGCAACTGCGGTTTCAACTGCCTGAATCAAACTGTTTTCGTCGATTCCGGCGAGGATAAAGCAAGCCTTGTCAAGTGCCTCTGGGCGTTCCGTGGATGTACGGATGCATACGGCTGGAAACGCTTTTCCAATACTAGTAAAGAAACTGCTTTCTTCTGGCAATGTTCCACTATCGGATACAACTGCGAACGCATTCATCTGCAGACAGTTGTAGTCATGAAAACCGAGTGGCTCGTGCTGAATCACACGTTTGTCCAACTCGAATCCGCTGGATTCTAAGCGTTTTCTGCTTCTTGGATGACAAGAATACAGAATTGGCATATCATAGGTCTCTGCCATCTTATTGATTGCGGTAAAGAGACTGATAAAGTTTTCTTCTGTATCGATATTTTCTTCTCTATGTGCAGAAAGGAGAATATAGTTTCCTTTTTCGAGACCAAGACGACTATGGATATCGCTGGCTTCGATTTCTGCGAGATTGTTACGCAATACTTCTGCCATAGGAGAACCTGTCACATAGACACGTTCCTTTGGAAGTCCGCATTCATGGAGATACTTTCTGGCATGTTCGCTATATGCGAGGTTAACATCCGAGATGATATCTACGATACGGCGGTTCGTTTCTTCTGGGAGACATTCGTCCTTGCATCGATTTCCTGCTTCCATGTGGAAGATTGGGATATGCAGACGCTTTGCTCCAATGACAGAGAGACAAGAGTTCGTGTCTCCGAGTACAAGAACGGCATCTGGCTGAATCTCTGCCATAAGCTGATAAGAACTTGCGATGATATTCCCCATGGTTTCGCCAAGATCTGCCCCTACTGCATTTAAATATACCTCTGGTTCTGCGAGTTTGAGGTCACGGAAAAAAACACCATTTAAATTATAATCGTAGTTTTGTCCTGTATGAGCGAGAATGGTATCAAAATACTGACGGCATTTCGTGATAACCGCTGAAAGACGGATAATCTCTGGTCTGGTACCTACGATAATCAAAAGTTTTAATTTTCCATTATTCTGAAACGTTACATCTTTGAAGTCCACTACTCTACCTCCTCAAAATAGGTATCTGGATGATTTGGGTCAAAGGATTCATTTGCCCACATCAAGGTTACTAAGTTTTCTGTTTCACTTAAGTTGATAATATTATGTGTATATCCTGGTAACATATGTATCGCCTGGATATTTTCTCCAGTTACTTCGAAGTTCCACACTTCATCTGTACCGATCTTTCGCATCTGAATCAGTCCATGTCCACTAACTACGATAAAGAACTCCCATTTACTATGATGCCAATGTTGTCCTTTAGTTATCCCCGGTTTTGATATATTTACACTGAATTGTCCACATTTTTCGGTTTTTAGTAATTCTGTGAAACTTCCTCTTGCATCCTCATTCATTTTTAAAGGGAAGATGGTTCTTTCCTTTGGTAAATAAGAAAGATATGTGGAGTAAAGTTTTTTCTCAAATGAATTTTCTGCTATTTCAGGCATAACCAGTGTCTGTGGCTGGTTTTTAAATCTTTCCAGACACGCTACGATTTCACCGAGTGTCACCTTGTGCGTCGTAGGTACCTGACAGTAGATATCTGCATAATGCTCTTTTCCTTCCAGTGCATCGAGCATTTCTGCTACGAGGTCATCAATATAGACCAATTCGAGTTCTACCGCTGGGTCATTTACTGTAATTGGCAAATCATTTGCGATATTGTGACAGAAGGTAGCAACTGCAGAGTTATAGTTTGGTCTGCACCATTTTCCAAAAACATTTGGAAAACGATAAACGAGTACTTTGGCTCCCGTTTCTTTTGCATAAGAAAACATGAGCTCTTCGCCTGCTCGTTTGCTTCTTCCATATTCGCTATCATATCTACCGATACAGGTAGCCTGAATGGAAGACGAAATCATAATTGGACAGGTATTTCCATGTTTTTTCAGGGTATCTAAAAGGGTACTGGTAAATCCAAAGTTCCCCTGCATAAATTCTTCGTTTGATTTTGGACGATTAACCCCTGCAAAGTGAAATACAAAGTCCGCTTTTTCACAATACGTATCCAAAAGAGTCGCATCTGTATCGAGATCATACTCATAGATTTCATCTACTACGAGATTTGGGCGTGTTCTGTCTTTTCCATCACGAATATTATTTAAACTTACACAAAAATTCTTTCCTACAAATCCTTTTGCTCCCGTTACGAGTATATTCATGCGTTTGCCCCCTTCGCAAGCTCTTCCTGGATATAAGCAAGAGAAGCAATTTTCTCTTTTGTTTCTTCTACGGTCAATAAATTGGTATTGTTTGAGTTAAATTCCGTAAGCGGATTTCTCTCTGTATCACCTGTATTAAAGTATTTGTCATAGTTAAGACCACGTTTATCACATGGCACACGGTAGAAATTTCCCATATCGATGGCATTTGCACATTCTTCGTTGGTAAGAAGCGTTTCGTACATTTTTTCACCATGACGAATACCGATGACTTTAATATTTTCTTTGTTTCCACCGAATAGTTCACATACAGCCTCTGCCTGTGTCTGAATCGTACATGCAGGAGCTTTCTGTACAAGAATATCTCCGTTTTCACCATGTTCAAATGCAAATAATACAAGGTCTACGGCTTCATCTAATGACATAATAAATCTTGTCATGCTTCCATCGGTAATCGTAATTGGGTTTCCAGCTCGAAGCTGGTCAATCCACAATGGAATTACAGAACCACGGCTGCACATTACATTTCCATAACGGGTACAGCAAACCTCTGTCTTTTCCGGTGATACCGTTCTGGACTTCGCTACGATTACTTTCTCCATCATAGCCTTGCTCGTCCCCATTGCGTTTACTGGGTATGCCGCTTTGTCCGTAGAAAGACATACGATATTTTTTACCCCAGCTTCAATTGCAGCATTTAAAACGTTTTCTGTTCCAAGTACATTTGTTTTTACTGCTTCAATTGGGAAAAATTCACAGGAAGGTACCTGTTTTAAAGCTGCTGCATGGAAGATATAGTCTACGCCATGCATGGCATTACGTACAGACTGGATATCTCTTACATCTCCGATATAAAATTT
>JAGBEZ010000133.1 GCA_017936725.1 Agathobacter sp. | reverse complement strand
TCTGTAGTAATTTTCGTAATACCCTCGGTGTAAATATCTTCATAATTTACCTGTTTGTGACATACGAGAGAAGTAAGAATTGCGATTTTGCGGCATGGGTCGATACCCTCTACGTCTGCTGTTGGATCTGCCTCAGCGTATCCTTTTGCCTGCGCATCCTTTAACACCTCTTCAAAGCCTACCCCTTCATTTGCCATACGAGTCAGCATATAGTTTGTCGTTCCGTTTAGGATACCTGTAATTTCTTCAATTTCTTCTGCAGTAAGACAGGTATTAAGAGGTCGGATAATAGGAATACCGCCGCCTACACTCGCACCAAACATGAAATTCAAATTTCTTTCTCTTGCAATCGCAATCAGTTCTGCACCTTTTTCGGCTACTAGATTTTTATTGGAAGTTGTTACCTGTTTTCCTGCTAAAAGCATGGCTTTCACAAAAGTATAAGCTGGCTCTACACCACCCATGGCTTCTACGACAATGCCGATTTCTGGATCGTTTACGATAGTATTGTAATCGTGTACGATGCATTTTTCGTATGGGTCACCTGGAAAATCTCTTAAATCCAAGATGTATTTCACCTCAACAGGCTCACCCGCACGTTCTGTAATCAGGTCTTTGTTTACTTCTAACACTTCTACTACCCCTGATCCGATAGTACCATATCCCATAACTGCTATTTTCATCTCTTTTTACTCCCTAGCAATGATTTTTGCGTAATATACGCCTTCGACTTGTTCGATATTCGCCACCATTTCATCTACCTTATCTTCTGTTTGGAACACATCAATACTCAAAGTGAGTGATGCAATACCATTGATCGGCACCGACTGGTGAATCGTCATAATATTACATTTGAACTTGTCTATCGCTCTTAAAATATTCGACAGAAGTCCTGGTTCATCATCCAGCTGGATAACCAATGTAATCGACTTTCCTCTTTCATTTTCATGAAATGGAACGATATCATCTTTATACTTGTAGAAAGAGCTTCGGCTAATCCCTACTACTTCTGTCGCTTCTTGCACAGAGCTTACTTTACCGGATTCAAAAAGCCGCTTTGCTTCTACAACCTTAAGCAGCACTTCTGGCACTGCCTTTTCTTTTAACACAAAGTAATTTGTCTTTTCTGACATCTCTTTTGTGACCTTTCTGTGTGATTGACTAAATTTTCCATCTAATTTTTTCTATTATAATCTACTTCGCAATGTTTGTGAAGTATACAAAAAAGAATACTATTCATCATCTGTAGTCATATTATCTGGGCAGCCTAGGCTGAGCCATTTGAGGTAACCATTGATAAAGATATCAATATCGCCGTCCATAACATTGTCTACATTTCCGCTTTCTACACCGGTACGTCTGTCCTTTACCATCGTGTATGGCTGCATAACATAAGAACGAATCTGGTTGCCCCAGCCGATTTCTGTGACTTCACCACGAATTCCCGCAGCCTTTGCCATCTGCTCTTCCTGTCTCAAAAGATACAGCTTTGCTTTTAACATCTGCATTGCCTTGTCCTTGTTCTGAAACTGCGAGCGTTCATTTTGGCACTGTACCACGATACCGGTTGGAAAATGCGTAATTCGAATCGCAGAGGATGTTTTATTGATATGCTGTCCACCCGCGCCACTCGAACGATAGGTATCGATACGAATATCCTCATCCTTGATTTCGATATCAATATCTTCATCGATATCCGGCATAACATCGCAGGATACAAACGACGTCTGACGTTTTCCCGCAGCATTAAATGGTGAAATACGCACCAGACGGTGTACTCCTTTTTCCGACTTCAAATATCCATAGGCATTTTCCCCGTTTACCTCAAAGGTAATGGATTTGATTCCCGCTTCTTCGCCATCTAAGGAGTCAAGTACGGTAAGAGAAAATCCTTTTTTATCTGCCCATCTGGAATACATACGAAACAGCATGGAAGCCCAATCGCAGGATTCTGTACCGCCCGCTCCTGCATGAAGCGATACAATCGCTTTCTTTCCATCATATTCTCCAGATAATAGCGTCTTCAAATGAATCGCTTCATATGTCGCTATAAAATCATCCAGCATCTGACGAATTTCCGGAATCAAAGACGCGTCATTCTCTTCATAGCCCATTTCAATCATGGTTTCTATATCTTCATAGCCCATTTCCAAACCAGCGTATGTCGATACATCATCTTTCATGCTCTTTAATTCCTGCATTTTCTTTTGCGAAACGGATGGATCATTCCAAAAGTCTGGCGCCTCCATTTCTCGTTCCAGTTCCTGAATCTTCTGTTGTTTATTCACAAGGTCAAGCGCTGCTTTTACCTCTACAAGCGGAGCTTTGTAAGTCGCAAGCTCAACTTTAAAATTATCTAATTCAACCACGAAATTACCTCATTTTCTATTCGTTTGCCAATTTTTCTTTCATAATCTCTAAGGCTTTTAAAAACTGGCTATCATACTGTTTGTTATAGTCTTCACCTTCTGGTCCAGAGTATTCGTATTCTACTTCTACATCTGGCGCAACACCGATTTTATGAATATCATTTCCTTTTGGTGTAAAGTATTTTGCAATTGTAATTTTTAGTGCATCCCCATCAGACAAAGGAATCACATTCTGCACGATTCCTTTTCCATAGGTGGTTTTTCCTACCAAGGTAGCATAGTCATAATCCTTCATCGCTCCCGCAAAGATTTCAGAAGCACTGGCACTATGTTCATCCGTTAATACGACAATTGGCAAATCCAGACAAGCCGCATCTGAAGTATATTCATCTCGGTTTCCGTACTTGTCTTCCACATAAACCAAAAGTCCTTTCGGAAGTATCTGATCCAAAAGATTTACCACGGTTGACAACAATCCGCCTGGATTGGCACGCACATCAATAATCAGACCCTTTGCGCCTTTTGTCTGAAGCTGTTTTACCATATCTGCAAATTGCTCATCGGTTTTTTCCTGAAACTCTGTGATTTGAATATAGCCAATGCCATCTTCTAGCATTTCACCTTCAATACTTGGAAGCTCCACATGTCTTCTTTCTACATCAAACTCTAAGGTTTCTCCTGTCGATGGTCTGTAAATCACCATGTGGACCATAGTGCCTTCTTCTCCACGAATGTGCTGCACAAGCTCAGACACCTCTACGCTAGTAGCCTCGATTCCTTCTACCGAAAGAACCTGGTCGCCATTTTTGAGCCCTGCCTCTTCCGAAGGGGTTCCACGATACACTTTCGTAATCGTAACCTCCATCGTGGTCAAATCCTGACTAACGCCTGCGCCGATACCATAATACGTTCCCGATGTTGATACCTGCATATCCTTGTATTCCTCTGGAGTATAGTATACCGAATATGGATCATCCAAACTTTCCATCACGCCACTATATATGGAATTGTAAATATCTTCCTTTTCGAAATCCCCATAATAATAG
>JAGBEZ010000132.1 GCA_017936725.1 Agathobacter sp. | reverse complement strand
TTAAACTAACTCGCGTATTCATTTTTTAAGAACAGAGAGGCATTAATCATGAAAAAGAAAACACTGATTTTAAATTGGACTATGATGATTTCACTTATATTAGTATTTGCAACAGGCATCCTGCTGAAACCATTTCCTGGGATGTGGATGGGCATCACACATGGCGTTTCCGGTTTTGTGCTTTTTATCAGTGCGAGTATACATATCTTGAAACATATGCGCAGATAATTTTTTTGCATATGAGTTAGTTTCGACTAACATGCAATTTGAGATAGAACTACAAAACAAGATGAATTTTGATTTGGAGGATTTATGAAAAGAATAATCAATGGAATTTGTATAGCACTGGCATTTATATGTGTGGGATTGGGAGTGATAGGAATCGTACTCCCGATTCTGCCTACAACTCCGCTTTTTGTCGCAGCGGCTTGTTTGTTTGCAAAGGGGTCAAAAAAGTTTCATGTATGGTTTTTAAATACAAAGCTATATAAAACTTATATCGAGAGTGCGGTAAAAAACGGTACGATGGAAAGAAAGGCAAAGAGAAAGGTGATGAGTACACTTGCTGTTGTATTTGGAATCGGTATCTTTTTCTCACCAATGATAGCAAAGGTAATTATTTTTCTTGTAGCGGCAATTCATTTTTATGTATTGCTCTTCCGTATCAAGTCTGTGGAACAGACGACTTAGAAAGAGAAGAGGTTTAAAATGTTTCATAAGAGATTATTGAAAGAATTTAAAGATAATATCAAATACGTGGTTGGTATGGTGGCAACCCAGTGGATATCACTGATAGCAAATGTCGTGTTGATGCTGGTGCTTACAAGCATTGTCGCGGCATTGATTGAAACGAAGGCAGTAGATTTTAACAGTGGGAACGCCTGGATTCTGCTGGCGGTATTTCTTGGAGCTTTTTTGATTCGGGCAGTTGCAACGACGTACAATACGAAGTTTTCATTTGCAGCGTCGGAGAATGTAAAAAAACGACTCCGTGAAGAAGTATACAAGAAATTGATGAAATTAGGGCCAAATTATAGAGATACGGTTTCTACAGCAGAAGCAGTACAGATTAGCACAGAGGGTGTCGACCAGTTAGAAATATATTTTGGAAAATATGTGCCACAGTTTTTCTACAGCCTGCTTGCACCGATAACTCTTTTTGTGATTGTAGGAACGATGAGTTTGACGGTTGCGGGAGTACTCCTCTTGTGTGTACCACTGATTCCGATTTCTATCATTGCAGTTCAGAAGTTTGCAAAGAAACTTTTGGCAAAATATTGGGGGACATATACGGGACTTGGCGACACATTCTTAGAAAATTTGCAGGGACTTACGACACTTAAAATTTATCAGGCAGACGAACGCTATGCCAAGAAAATGGATGAAGAAGCAGAAAAGTTTCGCAAGATTACGATGCGGGTACTGATTATGCAGCTGAATTCCATTAGTATTATGGATATGGTGGCGTATGGTGGTGCAGCAATTGGTATCATTTTAAGCATACTGGAACTGCAGGCTGGCAACATTACGCTGCCAGAATGCTTCTTCATCACGATGATTTCGGCTGAGTTTTTCCTGCCACTTCGTCTTTTGGGGTCCTTTTTCCATATTGCGATGAATGGGAATGCAGCAGCGGATAAAATTTTTAGATTGTTAGATAGAAAAGAGCCTGAGCAAGGCAAAATAACAGAGATTTCCGGCGAAGAAATTGTATTCGATCATGTGGATTTTGGTTATACGAAAGAAAAACAGGTGCTAAAAAAGGTATCTCTTACAATTCCAGCGCATAGTTTTGTAGCGTTGGTCGGTGAATCAGGTTGCGGAAAGAGTACGATTGCTTCTTTAATTATGGGTAATCATCGAGTAGATGAAGGTATGGTATCTGTCTGTGGTGTAAATGTAAAGGATATTGCAGAAAAAATACTTTATCAGAAAATCACACGCGTACGTCATGACAGTTATTTGTTCAAGGGTACCGTTTATGAAAATCTTTTGATGGGATTTCCAGAGGAGCAAAGGTATGATGCTTCTGCAGACATCGAAGAAGCAATGTATTATGCATTAAAGAAGGTAGACTTGTATGACACCGTCATGGAAAAAGGTGGTTTATCGATGCTGATCGAAGAAAAAGCATCGAATTTATCTGGAGGACAAAAACAAAGACTTGTACTGGCTCGTGCAATTTTACACGACAGTGACATCTATATTTTTGATGAAGCAACTTCCAATATTGATGTGGAAAGTGAAGATAAAATTATGCAGGTGGTACAGGAGTTAGCGAAAACGAAGTCGGTCATTTTGATTTCACACCGCTTGGCAAATGTGATAAAAGCAGATCAGATTTACGTGGTAGAAAAAGGGGCGATTGTGGAAACAGGAAACCACACCACGCTTTTGGGAAAGAAGGGGGTATATCACACACTTTATCAAGCACAGCAGGAATTAGAAAAATATGTGAAAGGAGCGGAAAATGAAGGATAAAAAAAGAAATGGTCTCGCTGTAATGGCAGGGCTTGTGGGAATGGTGAAACCATTGCTTGGATATATGGTAATTGCGATTGTGATGGGATGTGTAGGAAATCTTATGGCTACCTTTATTACGATTTTAGGTGGTTATGGATTCTTAGGAGTTATAGGCACCATAGCAGACATTAACTTAACTACCATTTTTGTACTTTTGATTCTTTTTGCGGTACTACGAGGTGTGCTTCGATATGCCGAACAGGCGTGCAACCATTTTATCGCATTCAAACTCTTGGCGCGTATTCGCCATCAAGTATTTGCTGCCCTTCGTAAGCTTGCACCTGCAAAATTGGATGGCAATGAAAAAGGCAATTTGATTTCTATTATTACCAGTGATATCGAATTGTTAGAAGTATTTTATGCTCATACCATTTCACCAATTTGTATTGCAGTGTTAACATCTATCTTTATGATTGTCTTTTTTGCAAACCTGCATCCTGTTTATGCTATAGTAGCAACTGTGTTTTATATCGTAGTAGGTGCGGTGATTCCTCTCGTGAATGGGAAAAAGGGTGGCGAAAAAGGACAGAATTATCGTAATGCATTTGGAAAACTGAACACATGCGTGTTGGATAATCTCTATGGATTGGAAGAAATCCGAGAGTTTGGGCAGGAGAAGGAACGCATGAAAGAACTAAATGATCATACAGAGAAACTCGCAGGAATTACCGGACTCTTGAAAAAGGATGAGAATGGTCAACGGGTTACGACAGATGGTGTGATACTATTTGCAGGTGTTTTGATGGCGATATTTGGTTTGTATTTGGTAAGCGAAGGACAGGTAAGTGGTGCAAATGTACTCCTTGCTGTGATTGCGATGTCTAGTTCTTTTGGTCCTACCGCAGCATTATCTGCACTTTCCAATAATCTGCATCATACCTTAGCGTCAGGAAATCGAGTGCTTAATATCCTAGAAGAAACTCCAATTGTGGAGGAGATCACAGATGGCGTATCGCAGATGGAGGGGAGTATTCGATGTGAGAATGTGTCATTTGCTTATGAAGGAAAGCAAGAGAATACTATTTTAGAAAATTTCAATGCTACCTTCAAACAAAATAAAATACATGGTATTTTAGGGAAAAGTGGATGTGGTAAATCCACCCTTTTAAAGCTTCTTATGCGTTTTTATGAGACAGAGAAGGGGACTATTTTCTATGGAGAAAAAAATGTAAACGCGATTAACACTTCGGCTTTAAGAGACAATATCGCCTTCGTCACGCAGGAAACCTTTTTATTTACGGATACCATAGAAAACAATATCCGTGTTGCAAAGGCAGATGCAACGAGGGATGAAATCATAGAAGCGGCAAAAAAGGCATCGATTCATGAATTTATCATGTCAACACCTCAAGGGTATGATACGGTATTAGCTGAGCTTGGGGATTCTATCTCAGGTGGGGAAAAGCAGAGAATTGGTATTGCGCGTGCATTTTTACATGATAGTAAGATGATTTTTCTGGATGAACCAACCAGCAATATCGATAACTTAAACGAAGGCATGATTCTTCGAAGTTTAGAACAAGAGAAAAAAGACAAGACAATTCTATTGGTGTCCCATAGAAAGTCAACGATGGGCATAGCAGATAAGGTTCTTGCTATGTAAATATGGGGCTATAGTATCAATAAAAAAGTTGATGCTATAGCCCTACTTTTAATTTATTTATTTCCTTCAACTTCTGCAAGTTTCATAGCTCTTACTTTAAGTGGTAAACCAAATAATGTAATGAAGCCTTCTGCATCATGGTGGTCATATAAATCACCAGTTGTGAAGCTTGCAAGGGATTCACTATAAAGTGAGTATGGAGAAGTAGTACCAGCTTTGATGATGTTACCTTTGTAAAGTTTGAATTTTACTTCACCAGTTACATATTCCTGTGTAGAGGTTACGAAAGCCTGTACTGCTTCACGAAGTGGTGTGAACCATTTTCCTTCGTAAACGATCTGAGCCATCTTGTTGCCCATATCTTTCTTTACTTCCATAGTTGCACGGTCGAGTACGAGTTCTTCGAGCTGCTGATGTGCTTCCATAAGGATGGTTCCGCCTGGTGTTTCATATACACCACGAGATTTCATACCTACGACACGGTTTTCTACGATATCTACGATGCCGATACCATGTTTTCCATCGAGACGGTTAAGTTCACGGATGATATCCGATACTTTCATTTCTTTTCCGTTAACAGATGTTGGAACACCCTTTTCGAAAGTCATAGTTACATATTCACCTTCGTCTGGAGCCTTTTCAGGAGATACACCAAGTACGAGTAAGTGGTCGTAGTTTGGTTCCTGTGCTGGATCTTCGAGTTCAAGACCTTCGTGGCTGATGTGCCATAAGTTACGGTCACGGCTGTA
>JAGBEZ010000131.1 GCA_017936725.1 Agathobacter sp. | reverse complement strand
TTTCCTTGTACATGGAACACTTCCATTCCTGCATCGAACTTTCCAGAGCAAATACGCATAAATGCGATACGGTCTCTGTGATTCTTATTCATATTTGCCTGAATCTTAAATACAAAGGCTGAGAAATCTTCGTTAAATGGATCAATCACACCAATGTCTGCTTTACGTGCAAGTGGTGAGTATGTCATCTGAAGGAAATGCTGCAAAAAGGTTTCTACACCAAAGTTTGTAAGCGCAGAACCAAAGAATACTGGCGATAATTCTCCTTTTGAGACAAGGTCAATATCAAACTCTGCACTCGCGCCATCCAAAAGCTCGATTTCTTCCATAAGCTGATCATACTTATCCTGACCAATTTTTTCGATTAAAGCTGGATCATCGATAGAAACTAACTCCTCTTTTCCTTCTTTTGTACCTTTGAAGGTTTCTGAGAAGAGACGAACCTGCTTGCTATTTCGATCGTATACCCCTTTAAACTCTTTACCAGAACCAATTGGCCAGTTTACCGGACAGGTTTCAATGCCAAGTTCTTTTTCAATTTCACCTAATAAATCAAACGTATCGTTTGCATCTCGGTCCATTTTATTTATAAAAGTAAAAATAGGAATATGACGCATAACGCAAACCTTGAAAAGTTTACGTGTCTGTGCTTCTACACCCTTGCTTCCATCGATAACCATAACTGCGGAATCCGCTGCCATAAGGGTACGGTACGTATCTTCCGAGAAGTCCTGATGTCCAGGAGTATCCAAAATATTGATGCAGTAACCATCATAATTAAACTGAAGAACAGAGGAAGTAACCGAAATACCTCTCTGCTTTTCAATTTCCATCCAGTCAGAAACTGCATGTCGTGCAGTTGCCTTTCCTTTTACACTACCAGCTAAATTGATTGCTCCACCGTACAAAAGGAATTTTTCTGTTAATGTTGTTTTACCAGCATCCGGATGGGAAATAATGGCAAAGGTACGTCTTTTTTCTATTTCTTTTCTTAAGTTGCTCACTTTAAGTCCTCCAAATATATATCCAAAACACTACTGTTCAACTTGTGCAAATGCACACCGTTTCATAGTATACCTTAGATTTATCCGCATTTCAACGAAATTTTATGTATTTAATGGTGTAATCACGATTTTTTCTGCTGAAACACCGGTCTTTCGTTTTACGATATCCTCTACCTGTGCACGTTTCGCATCGGTAACCTCTCCCATGTCCAATACGACATCACAACTGTTTTCGTTGATGCTGACTACGACATTCTTAAAACCCTTTGCTTCGAGAAGCATTTCTGCATTTGCTTCTTTTTCTGCTATGTCCGTCATTTCTACGAGTTTGTTGACTGCATCCTTTTTTGCTTCTTCAGAAAGTGCTTCGTTATTTACGATTTCCATCAAAGCTTCTTTATTCGTAGCTCGAATCTGCTCGCGGTTTAGTTTCACTGCAGCAGCATAATCCGTTATGTTAATGATATTTCCTGTCAGGACAGATTCTCCAGGATTTTTTTCCTGCTCTTCATCGGAAGCAATCTCTGTGTTTTCGTCATTCCATACCAGTTCATCCCAAATGTTTTTATCGCTAGCAGCTTTATCCTCATCTGCGTTTGCCTGCTGGCTATCCGGTTTTAAATCAATGCCGTTTTTGTCATAGCTTATGTACCCCGCAATCGCAATTAATACTGCAAGTGTAGCAATTACAACTTGATTTTTACGAATTTTTCCTTTCACCTTTACTCCTCCTGTGGTCTCATTTTTACTATACTTATCTTATGCACGTCTATGGAAAATAATGCCTTGACCGCTTCAGAAATTCTTGCATCCACCGTAGCACTTCCTGCTCCTTGTGCTACCACGACTACCCCACATACCTTCGTGCCGCTGCTTTTTGTTCCAAATACATCTTTCGTATCTTCTTCTGTGGTAATCATAACTTTCACCTCACCAACCCCCTCCATGGCAGAAAGCACGCGTTCCAATTGTGCTTCTAAATCTCCTGTCGTGACTTCGGACTCCTCCGAAGTGAGCTGTTTTTTCCCCGTTCCAGTCGGAATACACAAGACTAAAATCAACAATCCCACTAAAATAAATACGATATATTTATTCCCCTTCTCCTTCAGAAAAGAAATATTCATAGATAGTTTCCCCCTCCAATTGTTCCAAATCTAAACTCTCTATCTTCTGATTAAAAGGCTCAAACACCTCGTATATTGCATTCGGATTCTCCATCGTAAATAACATAAGTACTGGCTTCAAAAACATCACCACCATGAAAATCCCTATAAAAAGTTGAATATATTTCTTATAGGATTCCTTTGGTACCAAATAAGAGAAGACCATTAAAATTAACATAAACACATAATATTTTTTTAAAAGTTCCAGCATATCTGCTCCTAAAAGACAAAGCTAGTTGCAACCGCAACCATGGAAAACAACACAAAAAACAGTAGCATCGAGTACAGCATAATCTTAAGATACAAATCACAGCCCCTTGCCACACCTAATACACACTCCGTTATCCGTTTATCTGCCAGTGGCTGTAAAACAATTGCTAAAATATGATACATAAACCAAAAACAACCTATTTTTAAGAGAGGAATCCCTGCAACCAAAATTAAAATAATAAGACCTACGATTCCTACACTGTTTTTGATGAGCATACCGCAACTTAAGAGTATTTCTCCCACAGAACCCAAAGCACCCCCAAGGCCTGGAATCGAAGACATCCCGGATAGGACCACATGATTTGCCAATCGGTCCTTTACCGGAGTTAACATAGACTGTACCACACTAAGTCCAACAACTGCTCCGAACGCAAATTTCAAAATAGCGGCAATCATCTTTTCTATAAATTCTGCCAGTTTTGACAGTTTATCTTCATCAAAGAGATGATTCAAAAATAGGACTAAAATAAACACATGAATCAATGGGCTAAGAAAGTTTTTCATCATAAATTCCACAAAATACACAAGAAAAAATCCAATCTCATAGGAAACTGCCCCTGATACGGTATTTCCTGTAAAGATGAGCGTCATGGAATAGGTGGGAATCAAAGCAGTTAAAAATTTCAGCATGCTTTCCATTCCTTCCATAGCGATGTCCTGGACAAGAAAGAAAGATTGCATCAAAAGCACCATTAAAGTCGAATAAATCATTAGAAATCCAATGCTCGATACATAGGCACTCTTTGTAGATAGAAGCTTGTAAGCCAGTGAAAACAAAATTGAAAACAAGAGTATTTTTACAAATATCGGACGAACCATCGATACCTCGTAAAAGATTGCATCAAAAAACATTTGCGTGACATTCTCTTTGTTAAACGCTTCCAGACCATTGGTACTAATTTGTGATACCAGCTCTTCAAAATTCATTTTTGCACGTAAATGATCATTTAAGAAATCATTGAGTGCATCAAAATCCAGCGCATTCATAATTTCCTGTAAATAATCATTGGTTTCCGTCAATATAAAGCTTTTCATACGAATTTCTCCAAGGTTTCCATCAAAAATACCAACCCGGGAATGCTTAATACAACGATAGAAATCTTTGCAAATAGTTCTATCATCCCTGCTACCGATTGCTGCCCTGCATCCCGACATATATTCGATGCAAACTCAGCCACATAGGCTACCCCTAGCATTTTTAAGAGTTGAAAATAGTAACTTTCTTCTATGGCAACCATATCGAGCATTTCTGTCACAAAGTTTACTACTACAGAAATCTGCGTCAGTACATAATAAAAAATAACGATTCCTGCGATTATCCCAAGCACCACCGAAATTTCTGCACGTTCTTTTCGGATAAAAGCAGACAACAATGCGGCTGCTACCCCAATCAGTCCAATCTTAAAAATAGTACTCCCTCCCTTAACCGATGAAAAATAATGTCTCCATTGCTTGAAATAGTTCAATAATATAAGGAACCACCCAAAACAATACAATAACTAGTCCTACCAGACTTAAGAGAAACGCCTGCTCATCTCTTCCGCTTTGCTTTAACACCTGTCCCAGAACGGTTACAATAATACCTACTGCGGCGATTTTAAAAATGATTGTAATTTCCATGATTACCCTTTCCGTGTTCCTTGTAGTTTTTGTATCCTATGAATTACACAAAGAGAATCGTCAGCATTACTGCACCAAGCATCCCCACTGGAACCCATACTTTTCTCTCCTTTGCATCTTTTTCCATAAGTTTCTTTTTTTGTGTCTCTAGTTCTTTTACGGTTTTCTGTAAAAAACGAATATTTTCTTCTCGGCTTCTTCCAAAGAAACCGTTTCCCGCCTGCAAAATGATAGAAAAGGTCTCCTGGTCAAACGATAAGTTCTGTTTCTCTTCCATAAATACTTCTTCCCAAACGATTTGACCATTGGGATAGGTATTAGAGGCAAGACGTCTCGCAATTTCTACTAGTGAAGTTTGAAGCTCCTGTGATGCATATTTCTCAAAGTAATCTATCACCCTTATCTTTTCCGTTTCCATGACACCGATTGATTTTTGAAAGAAAAGAATAAATTCCTCCAGTTTTCTTTCTCTTTCCTTTAAACCACATATCCAACTATATAAAACACCCATCGTTCCGCCTAAAAGCAAAAGAATTCCTACTATTTTCAATTTTTTCTCCCTTTTCATTATAAATACGAAACACACGATGCCCATTGGTCGTACGTATCAGTTCCACAAAACGCTCGATGGCTCCAGACTTAAGTCCCGTTTGAATCATTTGATTTCGAAGAACCTCTTCCATGTCTCCGGCATGAAGCGTCCCTAGTATTTTCACACCAGAACAACGCATCTGTTCTAATAAATCAAATTCCTCTTTTTTTCCAATTTCATCTACTGCAATAATCTCAGGCGACATCGTGCGAAGTACCATCTTCATGCCGATTTCCTTTGGACAAGCATCTAAAACATCGGTTCGCTTGCCAAGGTCATTCTGTGGCTTCCCATGGATACAGGCTGCGATTTCGGAACGCTCGTCGATCACACAGATTTTCATTCCACTACCAAAAGACGGCTCTGTTCCACAGTTTGAACTTTCTCCACTAGACAATACGCGAATCATATCACGCAAGTATGTGGTCTTCCCCACTCCAGGTGCAGCAAAAATCATCGTATTGTATATGCTATCTCCTTTCCGCAAATATGGTACGATATTTTCCGCACAGCCTTTTCTTTCATGGGCAATTCTGATATTTAATCCCCCAATATCCACGATGTTTGTAATCTTTGACTCTCTACTATCCCGCAACGCCTCGTAAGTCGCATGCCCTGTAATTCCAATGCGATGTCCTCCTGAAAAGGTAATATATCCCTGTTTGATTTCCTCTTCCATCGCATACATTGAATAGCCTGTTATGTAATTTAGCATTTCGTCCAAGCAGTGCCTGTCTATCATGCTGTCATAATTTCCCAGCCACTCATTATGATTGCTATATATAAGTTCCACTGGCCATCCAATCCGTACACGAATTTCCTCTAGCCCGTCCCAGTTTATCTTTCGCATCCGCGGCCGAATACTCGTCGGAAACACCGTTACCAATCCCTTTACCATTGCAGTTCCACCTTTCGCCTGGTCAAAAAAATAAGACATAGGTTTGTTTTACCTATGTCTTATATATATGACTTGTCTTAAGTTTTATGACTAATATTTACATTCTTTCTGGTGCTTCAAATCCAAGCATATCAATGCAAGTTTCCAGTACGCTCTTTGTCAGGCAAAGTAAACCAATGTATGCCTTCTGTGCAGCTTCGTTTTCTTCGGAAAGAATCTTGGTTCCATGATAAAAACCATTAAACGCATTTGCAAGTTCATAAATGTATGCACAAATTTTGTGTGGTGCGCTTTCTTCGTATGCGTTTTCTACAACAGCATTAAAACGAGAAAGAG
>JAGBEZ010000130.1 GCA_017936725.1 Agathobacter sp. | reverse complement strand
AATGCAAATCCTAATTTAATCGTACATTCATTCGCCTGGAGACGAGCGATATGGTTACGTTTCATTTCGTATACCAGCTTGTCGATGGTCTGTTCTAATGGTTCTACCATAATAGCCAAATCTAAGTTATTTGTTTCAAATGCCTCTTCTATCATACCTAAAAGTTCAAATATAGCTTCATTTAAGACTTCGATTTCTTTCATGGCATCTTCAGAAAACATCTGTTTCTTTTCATGTAACTCTTTTGCAACATTCATGACATTAATAGCATGGTCGCCAATTCGTTCGAAATCATTAATGGTATGTAAAATTCTGGTAACCGCTTTTGAATCTGTGTCTGAAATACCAAGTTTGGTAATTTTCATCATATAAGTTCCCAACTGGTCTTCATAGTAATCCAATTTACGTTCCATTTTCTGTACTTTTGCTGCAGTATCTTCGTCATAATTACCTAACATACCCGAAGCTCTTTTGAATGCTTTTTTCGACAGACGACACATCTCAATTACCGCATCATTGGAATCTTTAATCGCAAGTGCTGGCATAGCAAAAAGACGCTCCTCCAATACGAAGTCCGGCTCTTTTTCCCCTTCTACTTCTGGGTATACTTTATTCGCAATCCACTCTAACTGTTTGGTAAATGGTAGTAACATCAAGGTAGTACATACATTGAAAATACTATGACATACTGCAATCATAAATGGAGTAATTGTAACCTTAAGTGCAGCAATATCAAATATATAATTTGCAATACAGAATGGAATCAAGCAAATAGTCGTACCAATGATGTTAAATGACAAATGCACTACGGCAACCTTTTTCGCATTACGGTTAACACCGATACTTGATAAAACTGCTGTTACACAGGTACCGATATTCTGTCCCATAATAATAGGAAGTGCCATAGCATAGGTTACACCGCCCGTCATGGATAGTGCCTGTAAGATAGCCACTGATGCAGCAGAGCTTTGAATCACACCTGTAAATGCAGCACCTACCAATACCGCAAGAATTGGATTCTCAAAAGCGGTAAGAAGACTCGCAAATTCAGGCATGTCTGCAAGTGGTTTCATTGCATCTGACATAAAAGTCATACCAGACATAAGCACCGCAAAGCCTACCAACACATTACCAAGACTCTGTTTTTCTTGTTTTTTGCTGGCCATCGTCATTACCACTCCGACTAGAGCAAAAATAGGTGCAAAGTTCGCTGGCTTAAGCAGATTAATCCATACGACATCACTATCAATGCCTGCCAAGCTTAAAATCCAGGCAGTAAGTGTCGTACCAATGTTAGAGCCCATCAATACGCCGATTGTCTGGCCAAACTGCAACATACCAGAGTTTACCAAACCTACAAGCATTACGGTTACAGCCGATGAAGACTGTACTGCAATGGTTAAAAGTGCACCGAAAATCAGTGCAAAAAATTTATTCTTGGTAATTATTCCAAGATACTTTTCAATTTTACCGTCCGAACTCTTCTCTAATCCGTCTGACATTACGTTCATTCCGAATAAGAAAAAGGCTAGTCCACCGACTAACTTAATGAGAGAATAGATATCCATCCTGTCATATTCCTCCTAAAATATTCCCGATATTTCTTTTATACATAAAAATAGGGAGACTCTCTATTTGACAGCCTCCACCTATACGTATTATAACTCTAATTGGATTTTTTTCAAGAAGTTTTTCTGGCTCTTATCGTTTCTCTTGTGGGATTCCTTCCTCCTAGCGTATCGCTTCCTTTACCTCCACGACAGCCTGTTTTCCAAATACTTCTTTCAGCGCCTGTTCAAAATTCTCGATTACTTTTTCGTCTCCAAAAGCAGCCACAACATATTGCTCATCAATCACTGCAATGATATGTCTGTCCGGGAAGCCACCCAACCACTGATTTCCAAGGGTCTTCGTTTTAATTCCCTCTACAACACTCTTTACATTTGATACGTCTGTCACATGGTATGCACCTGCTGTAAACGTGCTCGCCCGCATCAAATGCACCATAGTAGCTGCATCATCTAACATTGGAATCACATCCTGTGGAACACAGTACATAATCTCTAAATCACTTGCCTTTGTTAAATCATACTTTGCCGGCTTATTCACACGGGCAGATTTAAAGTGTCCGCCTAAAATGGAAAATCTGTCATTATACATATTTCCATCGGTATCTTCTGCTTCATAGGTATCCCACACCTTTTCTAAAATATCATTCGCATCGGCGATTTCTACTTTTTTCTCCACTTCGGTTTCTTTATTGTTTTCTGTATTTCCTGTTTTATTACTTCCACAAGCGATACAACTTAAGAGCATTGTCCCCGCCAAAAGAAGTAAAAGTCCTTTTCTTTTATATTTCTTCATATGTCCTCCTACTGTATTCAACTATCAATTATCTTATCATAAATGCAGATTCTTGTCTACTAAGGATGAGTTTATAAACTTTTAAGATTTTTGTGAATCCTTGATTTTACTGGGTTTTTTGCGTTTTGTTAGCACTCGTGGATAAAGAGTGCTAATTTCCTATTGACTTTTATTTTAAGTAGGGCTATCATCTTTTTCAGATGGTAAATTTGCTGCGTCTATACACGCAAAAGGTGTATGCACAGAAAATCAATATACAATGAAAAGGAGTACTACAATTATGGCAAACAAACATGGTAGCCTGTCTATCGACAGCGAAAACCTATTTCCTATTATCAAAAAATGGTTATATTCTGACCACGACATTTTTTACCGCGAACTGATTTCGAACGGTTGCGACGCTATCACAAAACTTAGAAAACTTGACATGATGGGCGAATACTCTCTCCCAGCTGACTATAAGGCAAAAATCGAAGTAATTGTAAACCCAGAAGACAAGACTATTAAATTTATCGATAATGGTCTCGGTATGACTGCAGATGAGGTGGAAGAATACATCACAAAGATTGCGTTCTCTGGCGCCACAGACTTTATCGAAAAATACAAAGACAAATCAAACGATGATCAGATTATCGGTCACTTTGGTCTCGGCTTCTACTCTGCATTCATGGTAGCAGATGAAGTAACCATCGACACCCTTTCTTACCAGGAAGGTGCTACTGCCGTTCACTGGTCCTGTGATGGCGGTACCGAATACGACATGGCTGATGGCGACAAAACTACCATCGGTACAGAAATCACATTATACTTAAATGAAGACAGCCTCGAATTTGCAAACGAATACCGTGCAAGAGAAGTTATTCAGAAGTACTGCTCTTTCATGCCAACGGAAATCTATCTTTCAAAAGCTAACGAAGAACCTAAGAAAGACGATGAAGGAAATATCATTGCTCCAGTAGCACTCAACGATATCCACCCTCTCTGGGCTAAGAATCCTAAAGATTGTACAGAAGAAGAATACAAGGAATTTTACCGTCATGTATTCTATGATTACAAAGAGCCACTCTTCTGGATTCATTTAAACATGGACTATCCATTTAACTTAAAGGGTATCCTCTACTTCCCTAAGATCAATACCGAATACGATTCCATTGAAGGAACCATCAAGCTTTATAACAATCAGGTATTTATCGCTGACAACATCAAAGAAGTCATTCCAGAATTCCTCATGTTGTTAAAGGGTGTTATCGATTGTCCTGATTTACCACTCAACGTATCTCGTAGTGCATTGCAGAACGACGGCTTTGTAAAGAAAATTTCCGAATACATTACCAAAAAAGTTGCGGACAAGCTCATCGGTATGTGTAAAACAGAAAAAGAATCCTATGAGAAATACTGGGATGATATCAGTCCGTTTATTAAATTTGGCTGCTTGAAGGACGAAAAATTCTGCGACAAGATGAATGACTATATCCTTTTTAAGGACATCAACAACAAATATCAGACTCTACCAGAGCTACTTGCACCCGTTGCCAAGGATGCTTCTGAAACAGCCGTAGATGAAAACGGTAACACTGTTGACGCAGAAGTCGTAGCAGATGATGTGGATGTAGATGTTTCCAACGACGAAATGAAAGATGACAGAAAAACCGTTTACTATGTAACAGACATAAACCAGCAGGGACAGTACATCACCCTCTTCCAAGAACAGGGTATGAATGCTGTTATCTTAAACCATAACATTGATACTTCATTCATTTCTCAGCTTGAAATGAGAAACGAAAACTACCGTTTCATGCGTATTGACGCGGACCTTACGGACTCTTTGAAAGAGGAATCTGGGGAAGATTTAACAGAATGCACTGCTACTCTCTCTGAAGTATTCAAGAGTGCTTTAAACAACGACAAACTTACTGTAAAAGTAGAAAAGCTTAAGAATGATGGCATCGCTTCTGTGATTACACTTTCTGAAGAAGGACGTCGTATGCAGGATATGATGAAGATGTACGCTATGCAGGGTATGGGCGGCATGGATATGAACATGTTTGCTGCTGACCAAACACTCACTTTAAATGCAAACAACGCATTAGTTCAGTATATTTTAGAAAACAAAGACAGTGAACATGTGCCTATGTTTGCAGAACAGCTTTACGATTTAGCACTTCTTAGCAACCAGCCACTTTCTACAGAGGCAATGGCTAAATTTGTAAAACGTTCTAACGATATTATGTTGCTACTGACGAAATAGGAATTCACGCAAAAGCATGTTTAAACAAAAGAAGCACAATCGAACATGCCTAAAATTTAACAAAATAAAAAATCAAGCATGTTGACATCAAGATAATGACATCAACATGCTTGATTTTTACTTTACCTGGATAAATATACATGTCCAATTAAACTATGTGAAATGAACTTGCTCTACAACTATAAAGCATTTAACAAAAGTTGCAGGAATTGCTCCACCTCTTCCCATGCCTTCTTTGCCTCTGGAAAACGTTTTCCAGCCATCTGGAACACATGGAACATATCGTCGTAAATACTCAAGCGTACGTCTACTCCTACGGTATCCGCCATACTTGCTGCCGTGATAGAATCACTTAACAGCATTTCTGTAGAGCCAACCTGAATGAGCATTGGTGGAAACTGACGGAAATTCCCATAAATAGGAGAAATATATGGGTCCTTCTTATCATGGTCCCCTGCATAGTCATTCTCGTAAATCATGGTTTCTTTGCTATTTCCAAATAGTGGATCAAGTTCGTAGTTTAATGTATAAGATTCTCCACTTGCTGTCACATCCGTCCAAGGTGACATAGCTACGATACCACATGGAAGTGGCATATTATGGTCTCGAAGATACATGGTAAGTGCCATCGCAAGACCACCTCCGGCAGAATCTCCTACGACAATAATCTGTTCCCCTTTCCATCCTCTATCCAAAAGCCACTGATAACTATCCAATGCATCTTCTAACGCCGCTGGATATGGGTCCTCTGGCGCCACACGGTAATCTGGGCTTAAAACAGATAGCCCATCTCCTGCCTCGGAATAATACGTTGCCATGTTATAGTAACTATTTTTAATCTTTGCTACATATCCGCCACCATGAAGCTGTAAAATCACTTTATCCAAGCGTGGATTTTCAGTTTTAGTAAGGAGTTTCATCGAAAAATTCTCCATATCAAAATGTGTCATATTGTAGCCATCCGGCACTTTCCATTCTGGCTCCACATTTACTATTTTTTTTCGAATTTCACCTGACTTTACAAGTTTTCCGAGTTCAAAATCGTTGGTAAAACTATAAATCAAATCTGCCAAAAACTTTCCAGCAGGACTGCTTTCTTCCTGCACAAAACCAGCAAATTCTTCGATTTCTTGTTTTTTCTTATTTCTATTTTCTGATTTCATATTTCTTGATTTATTTCCTATATCACAAATAAAACATTCCCGACTAACATTATATATGGAATCTGCGCTTTAACTCCTCTCTCGCCTTGCGATCTCCGATAATAATTGTCCCTGCAAACATCAGGAAGGTAAATACCATCACACCTATCGCATAATATGGGAAAGTGATGATATTAAGAAGCATCAGAGCGCAGACCACTGCGCATGCCACAAGTGCCGTAAGCTGGTCTATGATATAGCTATACCAATGCTTTCGATTGATAAAAAGCATCAGGATAATCAGCGCAATATCCCAAAGCAAAATTGCAGTTGGCATCGCAAAGTTTACTCCCCAGCCATGATTTCCTGTAAGCAAATCTGCCTCAATGAGAAAAGCCATACCTATAATAATCGTCCAAACAATTTTTGCCATATAAGACGATTTTCCTAAAATCGTGAGTCTTAACACCACATTTGCATAGATAATCAAAAGTCCTGCTGTAAAACTCCACAAAAATGCAGGGTCCGTAGTATAATCAATGATAAATAAAACCACCCATACGATAATCGAAATAAATAAAAATAGATTCTCTAAGAACTGGTATTTTCTTCTGGCAACTCGCGCATTTGGATATATATTCTCTTTTTCGCTGCCATCCCACTCTAACACATGATTGCAAAGCGGGCATTTGTCTGTTTGTCAAGGATGTCTACCTTGCACATTTTACATCTACTCATAATACACCCCATTTGTTTCAATCTGAACTGTCACGCCATCCTCCGCAATCTTACGGAAAAACTCCTTCTGTACAGATGTGTCCGAGAATGTTGAGGTAAAATTAAATACCAGCGTATCCTGATAAGAGTTTATGCAGCCTTTCAAAGACTGTCCCTTTGACATTGCGATAAACGCACGGAATCTCTTGACATATGGCTCATAGATTGGATCTAACTGGGCAAAACCTATATTAGTGATGGTCGAAGTATATGCTACCGCAGAACGATTATATACATAACGCATAACTAAGTTTTTTATCATCAGAGGAACCATACGTAAAAACAAATTTTTCTGATTCGATACACTTACCGAAAACTGACTTTCCAAGTTTTCTTTCGTAATCTGCTCCTTTAAACTCTTTTGTATGATTTGCAAAACCTCTTCAAAGGTATAATTTTCTTCCTTTGGATGAAATTCTGCGCCTACCATGGCAAAGAAATTTTTCGTCGTATTGGAATTAAAGTAAGGACGTAAGTTTACTGGAACAGCAATACGAATTGGGTTCTTTGATGGTGATTTATGTAGGCACTGGACATAGGTTGCCCAGGCGAAGGTTCCTACTAGATACTCGTTGATAGAAACGCCATATTTCTTGGTAACGGCCTTCAGCTCTGGAATATTGATAAGACCATGCATCACGCCGAATTCTCCCTTAGGCAGCTTTTTCTGATGAATCAGATATGCCTTTTTCATCAGGTAACCCTTTTTCGAATTCTTTTTATAGTTTTTTTCAAAGCTGTCTTCTGCATTTAATGAAGTATCATCACAAAGTTTATCATCTTTTATTTCACGAAGCTCTTCATGCGCCAAACGAAGATACTGGTAGACGAGTTCTTTTAGGAAAGTCATACCGCCCATACCATCGGTTAGTACATGGAATACCTCCAAATTGATACGGCGTTTGTAATACGAAACGTGAAACAAATAGCTATTATTCTTATTTGGTTTAATAAAGCGACATGGGAAAAGTTCCTCCTCGTTTACACGAGGCGCTGGTTTGTTATTTTCCTCAAAATAATACCAAAACACACCCATACGAAGACGTACGTTAAACACATTAAATTTTGGCAACACAATATCCAGAGCCTTTTGCAAAAGCTCTGGCTGAATTTCCTCGTGAAGTTCCACACTAATACGATAGGTATTCGTCATACCTTCTCCTGCGACTACAGGAAAAATAAGTGCTGTGTTATCCAGCTTGTCCCAACGGAGTGGGCGTTTGTTTACTTCCTTTTTTTTCATAACTAAACTCATTTCGTTT
>JAGBEZ010000129.1 GCA_017936725.1 Agathobacter sp. | reverse complement strand
TGCACCAAAATAAATGCTAAAATCTTAGCATCCACTACTCTAATTACAATTACTATCTCAAACCAATTACTAACACACGTAAGCCTCCTCTCAAAACAATATATAAGAATTTTATCATGTTTTTTTACATTAATCAATAAAAAAATAGGGCAAAAATTGCACGATTTTTTGCTCAATTTTTGCCCTCAAACTACAACATCTTGTGGTTAAACTACCTTATTTCTTGTCAAAACCACAATGCTGCATCCAAACCACCGTCTCAACGTGCCCCGTATGCGCAAACTGGTCGAACGCTCTCACCTTCTGTATCTCATATCCCCCATCACATAAAATTCTTAAATCCCTCGCCAAAGTAGCGGAGTCACAACTCACATACACGATACGCTTTGGCTGCATCTTAAGCATAGTATCGAGGCAGGCGGTGTCGCAGCCTTTTCTTGGTGGGTCTACGACGATGACATCCGGAGTGAGCATCGCGTCACCCTCTTTTAATTTCTCATAAAACTCTGGCAGCACTTCTTCTGCCTTCCCCACGAAGAATTCTGCGTTTTCAATGCCGTTTAATTTTGCATTATTTTTTGCATCCTCGATGGCCTGTGGTACGATTTCCACACCATAAACCTTCTTTGCTTTCTGTGCAAGGAAAAGCGAAATTGTGCCGATGCCACAGTAGAGGTCCCAGACATATTCTTCACCTGTAAGACCTGCGTAATCAAGCGCTGTGCTGTAAAGTTTTTCTGTCTGCACTGGATTTACCTGATAGAAAGATTGAGGCGAAATACGGTACGCCACCGCTGTGTCGGACAAGGAAAATTCCTTCTCATCGCCTACTAACGCATCGCCAGTCTCTCTCAAATGTATATAATCCGTAATAAAGGCCTGTCCCCAGATGCACTCGGTGACATCACCCAAAATTACATTCGTATTTTTCGTATTACGATTAATCGAAATTGAAGTCATTCCTTCCATGTCAGACAAACGAGAAATCAAATCCTCCTGTGCTGGTAGTTTATGTCCATTGATAATCAGACACACCATAATTTCTTTTGTAGTAAAGCCGAAACGAATGAGCACATGGCGAAGAAGTCCTTTTCCTGTTTCTTCGTTATAAGCACTTACTCCGTTTGCCTGCATCCATGTCTTTATCGCATCCAAAACCGGCGCGTTTTCTGCTACTCCTAAAAGGCAATCCTCAACTGGAATAATGCTATGGGTACGCGCTGCATAAAATCCTGTAACCAGGTTTCCTTCTTTGTCATATCCAACTGGAAACTGTGCTTTGTTGCGATAGCGGAATGGTATTTCCATTCCGACGATTGGAAGCATTTTTGCATCGATTTCTTCTGCAGAAAAACCGCCGATGCGGATTAAATTTCCACGTACTTTTTCCTGCTTAAATTCGAGCTGTTTGTCATAAGAAAGTGCCTGTATCTGACATCCGCCGCAACGTCTGTGATGCGGACATTTTGGCTCAACACGAAAAGTGGAAGGAGTCAGTACCTCTTCCACTCTTGCATATCCATAATTCTTTTTTAGTTTTGTCGCACGAGCGCGAATCACATCACCAATGAGCGCATCTTTTACGAAAAAGGTCATGCCATCGTAATGACCGATGCCTTCTCCGTCTACCCCCATGTCAGTGATTTCTAAATCAAATATATCGTTCTTTTTCATTTATTAATCTCCAGAACTTGTTCTTCGAATATTTGTTTCCAATAATCGATTATATCCCTGCCATTCCAGATTGTTTTCTGGTACTGTATTAAAGATTTCCTTCATCGTCTGCATCTTTGCATCTAAGTTATCTGCGAAGCTAAGGCAAAGCGCCTCTACGAGCGCTGGTTTCTTTGGTGAACCGAATTCGAGTTCTCCGTGGTGTGCCAGGATACAGTGCTTGAGTTCGTTTGCCAGCACAACTGGAAAGCCTTCGATTTGGCGAATCTGGTCATTTAACATTTCTACGCCCATCACGATGTGTCCAAGCAGATTTCCAGCGTCGGTGTAATCGTTTTCTGGGAAAGTCGAAAGTTCTTTGAGTTTTCCTAAATCGTGAAACATCGCAGCCGTAAGGAGCAGGTCGCGATTTAAAATCGAATACTGCTTTGCAAAGAAATCACAGTTTCTCGTTACACTCAAAGTATGCTCTAAAAGTCCGCCGACAAATCCATGGTGTACGCTTTTCGCTGCTGAGTGGAATTTGAACTTTTTCTCAAATGCTGCGTTATCAAAAAATGCATGTAGCAGTTTGCTGTAATATGGATTTTTAATTGAATTTATGTAACCTGTTAATTCTAAAAACATTCCGTCAATGTCATATTCACTGACTGGAAGATAGTCACTAGGGACATATTCGCCTTCGTCTGCTTTGCGTGCACGCTTGATCGAAAGCTGTGGATTTCCATTGTAAATCGATACATCCCCCGAGATGTATACATAATCCATAACAGCAAATTCGTCAATGCCAATAGAGCCTGGGTCCCAGATTTTGGAATCAATGGTGCCCGTCTTATCCTGTAAAATTACGATATCATATGGCTTTCCTGCTTTTGTTAGTGCTGCCTGTTTAAATTTGCAAAGGTAGACATCGTTAATGCGGTCTCCTTCACGAAAACTTTCTATATATTTCATACTGCCTCCTGTTTATATGTTTTTATCTCACTTCGCCTATCATCTTGCATGTAATACATCAAAAAATATACCAATTCTATTATATTGTCATTTTTGAGTGCTTGCAATAACAATATCATATTTTTCCTTTTCCAAACCGGCTTTATAGGATATAATATATGTATCTATGCATATCCCACTTGCACATTTGCAAAGTGGATGAAAACAGAGGTATCTATGAATCAGAAAGTTTTTAAAACCTTAGAATATTATAAAATCTTAGAACAGCTGGCAAACTATGCCGCTGCACCAGAAACCAAAAGGAGAATCCAGGAATTAGTTCCATCAACTGATTTAAATGAAATCAATCATTTACAGGAAACCACAGCCGATGCCTTAAGCCGCATCTACAAAAGCCAACAGCTTTCCTTTGCGGGATTGCACAATATCAACGGCTCCCTGAAACGACTTTCCATTGGTGGCTCATTAAATACGATTGAACTGTTGCAAATCAGTTCCCTTTTGGAAGTTGCAAAGCGCGCCAAATCCTATGACCGTTCCGATCGCGCAGAGGAAAAGACAGACTCTTTAACGGTTTTCTTTTCTCAGATTGAGCCCCTTACGCCATTACACGACGAAATCAAACGCTGTATCTTAGGTGTGGAAGAAATCGCAGATGATGCGAGTCCTGCGCTTTTTAAAATCCGAAAAGCCATCCGTGGCATGAATGACCGCATCCACGCGCAGCTTTCTTCACTTATGAACAATGCGACCACGAGAGACTACCTGCAGGATACTGTAGTTACCATGCGCGACGGACGTTACTGTCTGCCTGTTAAGGCGAGCAATAAGTCACAGGTTCCAGGCATGGTACACGACCAGTCCTCTTCGGGCTCTACGGTTTTTATCGAGCCAATGGCTGTTGTAAACTTAAACAATGAATTAAAAGAACTCTTTATCAAAGAAAAAGAGGAAATCAATATCATTTTAGCCAAACTGAGCGAAATGGTAGCTGGATATGAAATGGCGCTTGCCAACAACTGGACCGTTTTGTCGGAATTAGACTTTATCTTTGCAAAAGCAGCTTTGGCAAAATCCTATAATGGCGTTGCACCTTTTTTTAACGAACGTGGCTATATCAACATTCGAAAGGGACGCCATCCATTGCTGAATCCAAAAAAGGTGGTGCCGATTGATGTCTATCTCGGTGATAAATTCAAGCAGCTTATCGTTACTGGTCCAAATACAGGCGGTAAAACTGTTAGTTTAAAGACCGTTGGTTTATTGACACTTATGGGACAGTCAGGTCTTCACATTCCTGCTGGCGACCGATCTGAGCTTGCAATTTTTGAAGAAGTATTTGCAGACATCGGTGACGAGCAAAGTATTGAGCAGAGCCTCAGTACCTTCTCTTCTCACATGGTAAATATCGTGAAAATCTTAGAAAAGGCAAACAACAAAAGCCTCGTCCTTTTCGATGAATTGTGTGCAGGAACAGACCCAACCGAAGGTGCGGCTTTGGCAATTTCTATTTTGCACAAACTCCATCTGTACGGGACCATCACCATGGCAACCACGCACTACAGCGAGCTAAAGGTATATGCCCTCACAACCGAAGGTATCGAAAATGCTTCCTGTGAATTTGACGTCGAAACCTTAAGCCCTACCTATCGACTTCTCATCGGTATTCCGGGCAAGAGTAATGCTTTTGCCATTTCGTCGAAACTTGGATTGGATAACTCTGTCATCGAAGACGCCAAAACACGACTGAACAAAAAAGATGTCGAATTTGAAGACGTCCTTTCGAATTTGGAAGCAAGTCGAATCACTATCGAAAAAGAACAACAACAGATTATTCAATACAAATCTGAAATTGAAGATTTAAAGAAAAAATTAGAAAGCAAACACGAACGTCTGGATAAATCCAAAGAAAAGATTCTTCGCGAAGCAAATGAAGAAGCGCTTAAGATTATCAAAGAGGCAAAAGACCTCGCCGACGAAACCATCCGAAACTTCAACAAGTACGGTCAGGGGCTTGGCGACATGAGCCAGATGGAAAAAGAGCGTACTAACCTTCGCAATAAGATGTCGGAAAAAGAAAAGAAACTTACCAGCATCCAGAAACAGGAAGTCAACCACAAGGCACCAAAGAAACTTCGCATTGGTGATACTGTAAAAGTTCTTTCTATGAACCTAAAGGGTACCGTACACACGCTTCCTGACGCCAAAGGTAATCTTTTCGTACAAATGGGCATTTTACGTTCACAGGTAAATATCAGCGACTTGATTCTTATGGACGAAGATGTACTTTCTCCAACCAAGAAATATGGCGGCAGTGCAAGCAAACTGAAAATGAGCAAATCTGCAACTGCTTCTACAGAAATCAAACTCATCGGTATGCGTGCCGATGAAGCGATTGCAAAGTTGGATAAATATCTGGACGACGCTTATATCGCACACCTTCCATCCATACGTATCGTACACGGAAAGGGAACCGGTGCACTCCGTGACGCCGTACACCAGCACTTGAAACGCCAGAATTATATCAAAAGTTACAAACTGGCAGAGTTTGGTGAAGGCGATGCTGGTGTAACGATAGTGGAATTCAGATGATACAAGAGACGATCTGCCGAAAACACAGAAAGCGGTTTGCAAGTCTTACTTGCATAAACAGCTTTCATGTGTTTTCGATTGGCGGAACGCAACAATGTGAGCAGAAGCAGTTGCTTGCAACTGTGTTCTACGAAGTAGAACTTCTTCTGCGAATATTGTGCAGAGCGTCTCAACTTTAATTTAGGAGGACCCTTATGGCTACAAAGACAAAAATATTAATTGTAGATGATGATAACAATATCGCAGAACTGATTTCTCTGTATCTCACAAAAGAATGCTACGACACCAAAATCGTAAACGATGGAGAAGACGCCCTTGCTGCGTTCGACTCCTATAATCCAAATATGATTTTACTAGACCTTATGCTGCCTGGTATTGATGGGTATCAGGTTTGCCGAGAGGTACGCACCAAATCCAATGTGCCAATTATCATGCTTTCTGCCAAAGGCGAAATCTTTGACAAGGTACTAGGACTTGAACTTGGTGCAGATGACTATATTATGAAACCATTTGATTCCAAGGAACTTGTAGCACGTGTCAAAGCAGTGCTTCGCAGATACCAGCCAGCCAAAACGGTTGCTGCATCTGTTCCAGAAACCAAATGCGTAGAATACCCTGATTTGATCATAAACCTTTCCAACTATTCGGTCCTTTACAAGGGCAAACAGGTGGATATGCCGCCAAAAGAACTCGAGCTTCTTTATTTCCTGGCAGCTTCACCAAATCAGGTATTTACACGTGAACAGCTCTTAGACCACATCTGGGGCTATGAATACATTGGTGACACTCGCACGGTAGACGTACACGTAAAACGTCTCCGCGAAAAAATTAAAGACCATAAAAAATGGCAAATCGCAACCGTATGGGGTATCGGCTACAAATTTGAGGTTAAACAATGAAACGGAAATTACACTTAAAGATATTGACCGCCTATCTGATTTTTGCCGTACTTGCAATTGGATTACTGAGCACGCTGACACAAAATCTGACAAATCAGTTTCTCCGTCAAAACGAAGCACAGCAAATGTACCGCGAGTCCACTCTGATGGCTTCTGATTTGAAAGACGCCTTTTTGGATGACTCCACCCAAATAAAGGATATTCGAAAAAGTTTGGAATCCGCTGCCAAGTACATGTCCGCAGAAATCTGGATTACAGATGTGCACGGAAATCTTTATTTTGACTCCAATACTGCTTCGATACAAACACTTGCAGAACAAGGCACACCAAAAACAATAGATGGTTTTAACATCCAAGACTTTGGAAACAACTATTATCAGACAGGAAACTTTTATAGCAGTTTTGACGAGAAAACGCTTACCGTATTCTCTACAATTACAAATAACTACCAAGTGCAGGGCTACGTACTTATTCACAAGCCGATGACCGAGGTTTTGGCACAGTCTACAGGTATTGTGGACATCGCCTTTCTGTCGGTTGCCATCGTCCTGATTTGTGCGGCAATCCTTCTGGTGGTTTTCAACTTCATGGTTTATAAACCTATCCAGAAAATTACCAATGTAGCCGAAAACTATGCCCGTGGTGACTTTTCTCAGAAAATCGCGATTGCCTCAAACGATGAAATCGGTTATCTGGCCGGCACCTTAAACTATATGGCAACAGAGCTCGATAGTTTTGAAGAAGAACAACGGAAATTCGTTTCCAATGTTTCACACGATTTTCGCTCTCCTCTTACCTCCATCAAAGGTTATATCGAAGCTATGCTAGACGGTACAATACCAGTGGAAATGCAGGAAAGATATTTAAATATTATCTTATTTGAAACAGAACGCCTAAACAAGCTGACACAAAACATGCTTGATTTAAAGCAATTTGGAAAACGAGGGCTTTCTTTAGATATCACAAGATTCGATATCAACCAGATAATCCAAAATTCCACCCTCACCTTTGAGGGCATTTGCAGCAAGAAAGGCTTGTCCTTTGACCTTCAGCTAACAGGCAGCGAATTATTTGTCAAAGGTGACATGGTTAAAATTCAGCAGGTTCTTTACAACCTCATCGACAATGCTACCAAGTTTGCAAATAACAATACCGCTATCATTATCAAGACAACTGTCCGAAACGAAAAAGTACTGATTTCTGTAAAAGACAAGGGTATCGGTATTCCAAGCGACAGTATTAAAAAGGTTTGGAAACGCTTCTACAAAACTGACCAGTCCCGTGGCCGTGACAAGAAAGGCTCCGGTCTTGGACTTGCCATCGTAAAAGAAATTGTGCAGGCGCACAAAGAGAATATAAATGTTATTAGTACAGAGGGTGTGGGGACGGAGTTTATCTTTACCCTGCCGTTGTCGGAGAAGGAAATATAACAGCATAATAGTAGTAAAATGAAAAAACCCTATGACCGTAAAAAGTCATAGGGTATTTTACCTTTATTAAAAACAAACCGTTACCGTAGTTCCCACACCGACTTCACTCTCTAACGTAATCTCCGCAGAATGAATCGCTACGATATGTTTTACAATCGCAAGTCCAAGACCTGTTCCGCCTGTTGCTTTGGAACGACTCTTATCTACACGATAAAATCTCTCAAACACACGATCTTTATGTTCTTTCGGAATTCCTATTCCGTTATCGGAAACCGAGAGTGTGACACGGCCATCCTGATATCCTACGAACACATCAACCTTTCCTCCATCGTTATTATAACGAATCGCATTTTGACAAAGGTTTTCTATCAGTTCACGTAGCATATCTTTATTTCCTCGAAGTATACACTCTTTCCCCTTTAAAGTCAAAGCTATTCCTCGACGAGCTGCATTTATCTTAAGATTTTCAGTACATTCCTGCGCGATTATATACAAATCCAGATTTTCAAACTCTGTACTGAGTTCTGCGTGATCCAACTCAGACAATCGAATGATGTCATTAATCAATGTCAGCAAGCGATCGGAATTTTTTCGAATTTCCCCCGCAAACACCACATTTTGTTCCTCAGAAGTCATCTTGTTTTGAATTAATTCTGAGTATCCAGATATTGCTGTAAGAGGGGTCTTTAACTCATGTGTAACACTCGCAGTAAAGTCCTGACGCATTTTCGCCGCCATTAGTATGTTTTCGTGCTGTGCGCGAATCGTCTGTACAAAAGGCTCTATCTCTTTGTATATTTCATTGCTGTCACCATTTCCTTCTATACCATTCAATTGGTTGGCTAACGACGCAATCGGATTTATCAATTGCTTCGTCAAATATCTAGCCAAAACCACGCAAAGAAGCACAGCCAAAACCATGATTACTAGCACAACTGGCATCGCGTTTAAAAAGATTTTACCTCCGCTGCTTGCATGTGCCGCCACACGCACCACTGTGCCATCTGAAATCCGCAAAGCATAATAATAGGTATTCATTTGCAGCGTATCGGAGGTACGTATACTGTCTCCCTTTCCTTCTGCAAATGCCTGTTTGATCTCGGGTCTTTCCATATGATTTTCCATTGTGGCTGCATCGGTCCAGCTATCATACAAAACGCTTCCATCTGCATCCACCCAGGTCACTCGTACATCCTTGGAATCAAAGGTAATCTGTTCTAATCTTTCTTTCTCAAATACTCCCGAATCCACTAATGTATCCGCCAAAATATGCAGGTCTTTTCGCACCTGCTCTTCAAACAGATAATAATAAATACTAGTCACCCCCAGCAGAGTGACTAGTATTGCTATTAGTGCGATTCCAATTAACCTAGCGTTAATCTTTTTTCTCATACCACACCTTCTTATTCGATTACATATCCAACATTTCGCACGGTCTTAATACGTGCTCCCATGTCTCCTAGTTTCTGTCGAAGCGTTTTAATATGCATATCTACCGTACGGGATTCCCCTTCAAAATCAGTTCCCCATACATGAATCATAATCGTTTCTCTCGACATCACGACACCAGCATTCGAAACTAGCAAACGTAAGAGTTCATACTCCTTAAAGGTCAGTTCAATCTGCTTTTCACCAATATATACTGCATGCCTCTCATGGTCAATCAGAAGTTCATCTAAAACCAATTGTTTCTTCTCTTCTGAAACTGTACGGCGAAGCAGCGCCTTTACACGACTGATAAGTTCCATTACGGAAAATGGCTTCTTGATATAATCATCTGCACCATCGTCCAGTCCCTTAATCATATCAATTTCTTGTGTTTTCGCGGTAACCATAATGACCGGTAATCGTTTCATCGTTGGACTTTTGCGAATCTTTTTTACAATATCATATCCGCTTTCGTCTGGAAGCATCACATCCAAAAGGACCAGGTCTGGAACTTTCTCCTCCGCCTTACGATAAAATTCCTTCGCAGTCTCAAATGCCTTTACCTGATAGCCACTGTTTTTTAAAGCTATCATTTCAATTTCACGGATATTATTATCATCTTCTACGATATAAATCAAACTCATTATTTCTTTTTCGTGTCCTTATCTTCTTTCTTTAGGATAGATACGACAGTTTCTTCTTCATCTACGATAGCATCAGGCAATTTAAACTTGTCTCTATACACAATAATTGCATGCTTGTACCATTTGAAATTGTTTTCTTTTAATTCTTCCAAATAGTTGTGCGTATCAAATTCATCTTCCGTTACTTCAATGATGCAAATTGCGATATTCGAGCAGTGATCGGATACACGTTCAATATTAGTTAATAAATCCTGAAGTACCCAGCCGAGTTCGATGGTACATTTGCCTTTACGAAGACGTCTGATATGACGCTGTTTCATTTCTGCGTTCAAACCATTGATAACCTGTTCTAAAGGTTCTACCATCTTTGCATTTTCCAAATCGTTATCTGCATATGCATGCACTGCCATATGAACAATCTTGTGAACAGCAGCTACAAATACATCGAATTCTTTCATTGCATTTACAGAGAAACTTAATTTCTTATCATGCATTTCTTTTGCAGATTCCATGATGTTTACTGCATGGTCAGAGATACGTTCAAAGTCATTGATACAATGCAAGATAACCGATACGCTACGGCTGTCTCTTGGCGATAAATCCTTGTTATTTAACTTCACAAGATAAGAACCAAGTGCATCCTCGTATTTATCTACTTCCATTTCAATTTTGCGTACTCGCTTATAGTCTTCTTCTCTATATTTTCCTACATTATCCAAGGCAATATAAATCGCGTCTTTTGCCAATTCTGCCATCTTTACCGCTTCTTTTCTACAAAGCTCCATAGCAAACGCTGGCTGCTCCAAGAAACGTTCGTCCAAAATAGCAAATTCTTCTTTGGTCTCATCCGCCTTATCACGAATTGTAAGTTCTGCAAGTTTTACTAATACATTTGCAAATGGGAACCAGCAAATCGTACATGTGATATTAAAGATACTATGCACAACTGCAATACCTGTTGCTGACGCAGGACCATTTAAAAATTCAAAATGTACAAATGCATTAATAATATAGAATACTACTAAGAATACAATCGTACCAATCAAGTTAAAATACAAATGAATCATAGATGCACGTTTTGCATTTTTGCTTGCACCCATACCTGACATAACTGCTGTGATACAGGTACCGATATTCTGACCCATGATAATAGGAAGTGCAGAACCAAAGTTCATTGCGCCTGTCGCACAAAGTGCCTGTAAAATACCTACCGATGCGGAAGAACTCTGAATAATTGCTGTAAGCACCGCACCTGCGATTACACCAAGGATTGGATTGCTAAACATCGTTAAAATGCTAGTAAAGTTTGGATCATTTGCAAGTGGTTTTACAGCGCCACTCATGGTATCCATACCAAACATAAGGATAGCAAATCCCATAAGGATTGTACCGACATCCTTCTTCTTTGAACCATCATCCTTTGCCGTCATAATCATAATAATACCAATTAATGCAAGGAGTGGTGAGAAGGAAGTAGGCTTTAACATCTGCATAACGAAGTTTGTGCCCTCTACTTCTACCAAAGACAACAACCAGGAAGTCATTGTCGTACCAATATTGGCACCCATGATAATACCTACTGCCTGTGACAGTTTCATGATGCCAGAGTTTACGAAACCTACTACCATAACCGTCGTAGCAGAAGATGACTGTATAACTGCAGTTACACCTGCACCCAATAAAACCGCCATCAAACGATTGGAGGTAAGCTTCTCTAAAATACTTTCTAATTTACCACCTGATAATTTGGATAAGCCGTCACCCATCGCATCCATTCCGTAAAGGAACATTGCCAGACCGCCCACCATCGTCAATACGCTAAATATATCCATATTTGGCTCCTTTTCTTTTTCGTGTAATCTTTACCGAAATTTAACTAGTACGGTTTCATTATTACATACATTTTTTGTTTTGTAAACTTTTAGTAAAGCCAAAAACAGATATTTTACATAGATTTTACATTATCCGCGTGGTCTCTTATCAATAGAAAAAATAACCCATTCTGCAAGATTCGTTGCATGGTCTCCGATACGCTCAAAATACTTTGCCACCATAAGCAGATCTGTCGCTTGTTCCCCATTGTTTTTATCCTTATGAATCAGCTCAATTAGTTCCTGCTTGGTATCGGCAAATAACTGGTCTACAATATCGTCATGTGCGATTACCCCTGTTGCCTTTCGGGTATCCTTTTCTATATATGCCTCAATACTTTGAATCAGCATCCACATCGTTTCTGAAGCCATCTGACGAATATGATCTAGGTTTTTGATATATGGTTCATGTGCCAAGTGAAGTGTCATTTCTGATATATCCGCTGCATGATCGCCAATACGCTCCATGTCTGTCACCATCTTTAAAGCGGCAGAAATCACGCGAAGATCACTTGCTACTGGCTGCTGCTGCATAAGAAGTGTAAAACAGATGTTTTCAATTTCTTTCTGTTTTTGATCCACCAGTGCATCATTCTCCATTACAGACTGTGCCAGTACTTCGTCCTGTTTAAGCAATGCTTCAATCGCTTTCTGAATAGACTCTTCTACCATGGTTCCCATTGCTTGCATTTCTTTGTTCAACTCATTTAACTGCTCATCAAATCTTTTTCTCATTATCCAAATCTCCCCGTAATATAATCTTCTGTTCTCTTATCGTTTGGATAAGTGAACATTGTCTTCGTATCATTAAACTCTACCATTTCTCCTACCAAGAAAAAGGCTGTGTCATCAGATACACGCGCCGCCTGCTGCATATTATGTGTAACTACTACAACCGTGTATTTTTTCTTTAAATCTTCCATCAATTCTTCGATCTTTAAGGTGGAAATCGGATCAAGCGCAGAAGTCGGTTCGTCCATCAAAAGTACTTCTGGCTCAACCGCCAAGGCACGTGCAATACAGATTCTCTGCTGTTGTCCACCAGAAAGTCCAAGAGCCGATTTTTTTAATCTGTCCTTTACTTCATCAAAAATTGCTGCGTCTCGAAGACTTTCTTCTACGATTCTATCTAGTGTCGCCTTATCTTTAATTCCATGCACTCTTGGTCCATATGCGATATTGTCATAAATACTCATTGGAAATGGATTCGGCTGCTGAAACACCATGCCTATCTTTTTGCGAAGCACTGTCGTATCTACATCTTTTCCATAGATATCTTCTCCATCCAATAATACCTTTCCTTCAATGCGAACACCATCTACCAGATCATTCATACGATTTAAAGTCTTTAAAAAAGTAGACTTTCCGCACCCCGAAGGTCCAATAAAGGCTGTTACACTATTTTCTTTGATATCTATATTTACGTTTTTTAGTGCATGATTCTCTCCATACCAGAGATTTAAGTCACGCACCTGAATTTTTGTTTTTTTATCCATATATCTCTCCTGTTATTTTAATCTATTTACATCAAACTTCTTTGCTAAGAACTTGGTTACTATGTTAATTGCCAATACAATTGCCAAAAGTACCAATGCGATACCAAAAGCAACACCAAATTCACCATCTTGGGCGCTTAGGTAAAGTTGAATCGTAAGCGTTCCGCCTGGCTGTAATATTTTATCCAAATATGCCTGGGCACTTGCCGGTAACAAATCGCTGCTTCCTGCCGTGTACAAAAGCGCTGCTGATTCTCCT
>JAGBEZ010000128.1 GCA_017936725.1 Agathobacter sp. | reverse complement strand
GGAGAAAAGCGATATCATTCATACATTAGAAGAAATTAAAACAGAGGTTGAAGCGGGAATTTTAGAAATTACCGATGCGTACGAAGATATTCATAGCTTCGTAGAAGCAAATCTGATTGACAGACTGGGTGATACTGGAAAGAAACTTCATACAGGCAGAAGCCGTAATGATCAGGTTGCACTTGATATGAGACTTTATACCAGAAAACAGGTTGCCTTGGTGGATGCAGAATTAGAGGATCTCTTACAGACCATTTTGCATATTATGAAAGAGAATACCGAGACCATCATGCCTGGTTTTACACACCTTCAGAAAGCACAGCCAATTACCTTGGCACATCATATGGGCGCTTATTTTGAAATGTTCAAACGTGATAGACAGCGTTTGTTTGATATCCGTGAGAGAATGAACTATTGCCCATTAGGTTCAGGTGCTTTAGCTGGAACCACATATCCATTGGATAGAAATATGACAGCAGAACTTTTGGGATTCTATGGTCCTACGTTAAATAGTATGGATGGAGTTTCTGACAGAGACTATTTAATCGAATTTTTATCTGCATTGTCTACGATTATGATGCATTTGAGCCGTTTTTCCGAAGAAGTTATCATTTGGAATTCAAATGAATATCAATTCGTAGAAATCGACGATGCCTATAGTACAGGAAGCAGTATCATGCCGCAGAAGAAAAATCCGGACATTGCGGAATTAGTTCGAGGCAAGACGGGACGTGTATATGGTGCGCTGACATCGCTTTTAACTACCATGAAAGGAATTCCACTTGCATATAATAAGGATATGCAGGAGGATAAAGAGCTTTCCTTTGACGCAATGGATACAGCAAAGGGCTGTATTGCACTGTTTAATGGAATGCTTAAAACCATGAAGTTTAGAAAAGAAAATATGCGTAAGAGTGCAAATAACGGATTTACAAATGCAACCGATTTGGCAGATTATCTGGTAAAACATGGGGTGCCATTCCGTGATGCACATGGTATCGTTGGTCAGGTCGTTTTGTACTGTATCGACAAAAATATCGCAATTGACGATATGTCATTGGAAGAATTAAAAGTTTATAGTCCTGTGTTTGAAGAGGACGTATATGAAGCAATTTCTATGGAAACTTGTGTCAATACACGACTTACAATCGGAGCACCTTCAAAGACAGCAATGGAACAGGTGATTCTTTTAGAGGAAGATTATCTTTTAAAAAATCCAGTGATTCAGGCATAAATTATGCAAAATGCACAAAAAGATGCGAGAATTGATGTGAATTTCTAATAACTTGTTTATTGTAATTTTATGTCAATTCAAGTAATATATTTCTATCAAAGACAACTGTTCGTGACATACGGACAAAAGCGAGGAGACAAGTATTATGAGTGAAAAGTTAAAAGTAGGTATTTTAGGTGGAACAGGTATGGTAGGACAGCGTTTCATCGCATTATTAGAAAATCATCCTTGGTTTGAAGTAACCACCATTGCTGCAAGCCCTAGAAGTGCCGGTAAGACATATGAAGAAGCAGTAGGCGGCCGTTGGAAAATGACCACACCTATGCCAGAAGCAGTAAAAAACATCGTAGTTATGAACGTAAATGAAGTAGAAAAAGTTGCTTCTGAAGTAGACTTCGTATTTTCTGCAGTAGACATGTCAAAAGAAGAAATCAAGAAAATTGAAGAAGAATATGCAAAGACGGAAACACCAGTTGTTTCAAACAACAGTGCACATAGATGGACACCAGACGTACCAATGGTAGTTCCAGAAATCAACCCAGAGCACATGAATGTTATCGAATTCCAGAAAAAACGTCTTGGAACAAAGAAAGGCTTCGTAGCAGTAAAACCAAACTGCTCGATTCAGTCTTACGCTCCAGTACTTACAGCATGGAAGGAATTCGAACCATACGAAGTAGTAGCGACTACATATCAGGCAATCTCTGGCGCAGGCAAAACCTTTAAAGATTGGCCAGAAATGGTAGAAAACATCATTCCATATATCGGTGGTGAAGAAGAAAAATCAGAAAAAGAACCACTTCGTATCTGGGGTCACATTGATGAAGAAAAAGGTGAAATCGTTCCAGCAGATGGTCCGGTTATCACTTGCCAGTGTATCCGTGTTCCTGTATTAAACGGACATACAGCAGCTGTATTTGTTAAGTTTAGAAAACCTGCAACCAAAGAACAGCTTATCGAAAAACTTGTAAACTTCAAAGGAGCTCCACAGGAACTCGAACTTCCAAGTGCTCCAAAGCAGTTCATCCAGTACTTAGAAGAAGATAACAGACCACAGGTAAACCTTGACGTAGATTATGAAAACGGCATGGGTGTATCTGTAGGACGTATCCGTGAAGATCATGTATATGATTGGAAATTCATTGGATTGTCACACAATACCGTACGTGGTGCCGCAGGTGGTGCAGTGCTTTGCGCAGAACTTCTTAAGGCACAGGGATATATTACAAAGAAATAGTTTATTAAATTTTACGCCCGTGTAGATTAGAATAAGAAGACGACTCGAGGCAACAAGTTGCTTGACCTCGTCTTACTTCTTTTCTAATCTACACGGGCGTAGTTTTTTTAAATTATTTTTGTAATATATCCCTGTGTAAGAAGTTCTGTGTAGGAAGAGTATTGTTTAAAAACAAAAATATGGTATAATTTTTATGTTTGTTTTTGTGTCATTCAATAGAATTATGAATCATAATTAGGAGTTTTATGGGAAAATCACTGATTATTACAGAAAAACCGTCAGTTGCTGTTGAATTTGCAAAGGTGTTACAAGTCAGCGGAAGAAAAGACGGATACATAGAAAATGATAAATACGTCATTACTTGGTGTGTTGGTCATCTGGTAGGTATGGTATATCCAGAAAGCTACGATGAAAAGTACAAGAAATGGAAGTTAGAAGACCTCCCATTTTTACCGAAAGACTACAAGTATGACGTCATCAAAGACGTAGCAAAGCAGTACAATATCGTGCACGGAATGCTTCATCGTGAGGACATTGACCGCGTATACTGGGCAGGTGACGCGGGAAAAGAAGGTCAGACCATCGAAGAAAACATTCGTAACTTTGGTGGTGTGCGTAAAGGCATGGAAGAACTTCGTGTGTGGATTGACTCACAAACAGAGGAAGAAATCTTACGAGGCATCCGTGAAGCCAAGCCGATGAGCGACTATGCGAACCTTGGTAACTCAGGTATCATGCGAACCATTGAAGACTATGCGATGGGAATCAATTTTTCACGCGTGATGTCAGTAAAATACGGGAATCTCTTAAATAATGCGGCTGGTACGACCAGTTACACTGCGATTGCCGTTGGCCGAGTTATGACCTGCGTATTGGGTATGGTAGTCATTCGTGAGCGCGAAATCCGAAACTTCAAGGAAACACCATTTTATCGTGTGGTAGGTACATTTACGGATGCAGGTATTGAGGGTGAGTGGAAAGCAGTCGAAGGTTCTAAGTATTTCCAGTCCCCACTATTATATAAAGAAAACGGTTTCAAGGAAGAAAAGGATGCCAATGCGCTGATTGACCTATGTACAGGCAAAGAAGCT